>NZ_DAIEII010000071.1:0-6166 GCF_027352875.1 Gryllotalpicola sp. | reverse complement strand
TCGCAGCGCACGGCGCCGAGTGCTGCAATTACCTGCTCGCCGTCGACGTCGAGATGAACACCGTCGGCGGCTACGCCATCTCGTCGTGGGAGCGCGGCTACGGCGACATGGTGATGAACGCCGACCTCGCGACGCTGCGCGCCGCTCCCTGGCTCGTCAAGACCGCGATCGTCACCGCGAACCTCAACTGGCCCGACGGCGAACCCGTCGTCCAGTCGCCGCGCGAGATCCTCAAGACGCAGGTGAAGCGTCTCGCCGACATGGGGCTGACGGCCTTCGTCGGCACCGAGCTCGAGTTCATCGTGTTCGAGGATTCCTACCGGGATGCCTGGAAGAAGGGCTACCGCGACCTCATCCCGGCGACCGACTACAACGTCGACTACGCGCTCGCGGCATCCACCCGCATGGAGCCGCTGCTGCATGACATCCGCGTCGCGATGGACGGCGCGGGAATGTACTGCGAGGGCGTCAAGGGCGAGTGCAACTTCGGCCAGCAGGAGATCGCCTTCCGCTATGCCGACGCGCTGACGACCTGCGACAACCACTCCATCTACAAGAACGGCGCCAAGGAGATCGCGGCCGCCCACGGCCAGAGCCTGACGTTCATGGCCAAGTTCAACGAGCGCGAGGGCAACTCCTGCCACATCCACATCTCACTGCGCGCGGCCTCGGGTGAGGCGGTGTTCGCCGACCAGGCCGACCCGCTGGGGATGTCGACGCTGTTCCGGCACTTCCTCGGCGGCCAGCTCGCCGCGATGCGGGAGCTCACCCTCATGTACGCGCCGAACATCAACTCCTACAAGCGCTACCAGGACGGCTCGTTCGCGCCGACCGCCGTCGCGTGGGGCCTCGACAACCGCACCTGCGCACTGCGCGTCGTCGGCCACGGCGCCTCGATGCGCGTCGAGAACCGCGTGCCGGGCGGCGACGTCAACCAGTACCTCGCCGTCGCGGCGCTCATCGCGGCCGGCATCCACGGCATCGAGAACGAGCTCGAGCCGGGCGAGCCGTTCGCCGGCAACGCCTACCAGGCCGATGTCGCCGCGGTGCCGTCGACGCTGCGCGAGGCGGCCGAGCTGTTCTCGCAGTCGGCGGTGGCCCGCTCGGCCTTCGGCGACGCGGTCGTCGACCACTACCTCAACAACGCGCGCGTCGAGCTCAGTGCCTTCGACGCCGCCGTCACGGACTGGGAGCGGGTGCGTGGCTTCGAACGTCTCTGATCGACCGCTCATCGGCGTGACGACGTATCTGCAGCGCTCGCAATCGGGCGTGTGGGACGTCGAGGCCGCCTTCCTGCCCAAGGTCTACCTCGACGGGGTCACCGCGGGCGGCGGCATCCCCGTGCTGCTCGCACCGCAGCCGCTGCACGACGGCGTGGCGCGCGCGGTGATCGCGCGCCTCGACGGCCTGCTCATCGCCGGTGGGGTCGACGTCGACCCGGCACGTTACGGCCGGGAGGCGCACGTCGAGACCGACCGGCCGCAACCGCTGCGCGACGACTGGGATTCCGCGCTGCTCGAGGCCGCGATCGAGACGGGCACCCCGTTCCTCGCGATCTGCCGCGGCGCCCAGGTGCTCAACGTGCTGCGCGGCGGCACGCTGCACCAGCACCTGCCGGACGTCGTCGGGTCGGTCAGGTACCAGCCCGGCGGTGGCGAGTTCGCCCAGGTCGCCGTCGCGGTCGAGCCGGATTCCGCACTGCACACCATCGTCGGCGATTCCCTCGTCGGCGACGTCTATCACCACCAGGCGATCGACGAGGTCGGCACCGGATTGCGCGTGACCGCCCGCTCGGACGACGGCGTGGTCGAGGCCGTCGAGCTCGACGGGGTCCCGTTCGGCATCGCCGTGCAGTGGCATCCCGAGCAGAACAGCGAGGACGTCAGGCTCTTCGACTCGCTCATCGCCGCCGCGCAGGAGTTCGCGGCGGGAAGAACCGCGCAGAGAGAGGTGCCCGCGTGACGACGCTGACCATCGTCAACCCCTCCGACGAGACCGTGATCTCCGAGATCGAGGCCTTCGACGTCGAGCAGACGGATGCCGCGATCGAGCGCGCCGTCACCGCGCAGAAGCTCTGGGCGGCGTGGACCCCCGCCGACCGCGCGGCAGCGCTGCGGCGCTTCGCCGCAGCGGTCGAGGCCGACGTCGAGAACCTCGCCCTGCTCGAGGTGCGCAACTCGGGGCATCCCATCGGCAACGCGCGCGGCGAGGCCGCGCACGTCGCGCAGGTGCTGCAGTACTACTCGGCGGCGCCGGAGCGCCTCATCGGAAAGCAGATCCCGGTAGCGGGCGGTCTCGACGTCACCTTCCTCGAGCCCATCGGGGTCGTCGGCGTCATCACGCCGTGGAACTTCCCCATGACGATCGCCTCGTGGGGCTTCGCGCCGGCGCTGGCGGCGGGCAACGCCGTGGTGCTCAAGCCGGCCGAGTGGACGCCGCTCACCTCGCTGCGCCTTGCCGAGCTCGGCCTGCAGTCCGGCCTGCCGGAGGGCCTGTTCCAGGTGCTGCCGGGCGAGGGCCGGGTCGCCGGCGACCGGCTCGTGACGCATCCGGAGGTGCGCAAGATCGTCTTCACCGGCTCGACGCTCACCGGCCGCTCGATCATGGCGAAGGCCGCCGCCCAGGTGAAGCACGTCACGCTCGAGCTCGGCGGCAAGAGCGCGAACATCGTCTTCGCCGACAGCGACCTCGAGAAGGCGGCGGCGACCGCGCCGTACGCCGTGTTCGACAACTCGGGCCAGGACTGCTGCGCCCGCACCCGCCTGCTCGTCGAGCGCTCGGCCTACGACCGGTTCATGGAGCTGCTCGAGCCCGCCGTGAAGCGGTTCGTCGTCGGCGACCCGGCGGATTCCGCGACCGAGATGGGCCCGCTCGTCTCGAAGCCGCACTTCGACAAGGTCGCCTCCTACGTGCCCGACGACACCGAAGTCGCCTTCCGCGGCTCGGCGCCGAGCGGACCCGGCTTCTGGTTCCCGCCGACCGTGCTCACGCCGCGGTCGGAGACCGATCGCACCGTCGTCGACGAGATCTTCGGGCCGGTCGTCGCCGTGCTGCCGTTCGACGACGAGGCGGATGCCATCCGCCTGGCCAACTCGTCCGCCTATGGCCTCAGCGGCTCGATCTGGACGCAGAGCCTCGACCGCGCCCTCCGCGTCTCGCGCGCCGTCGAGGCGGGGACGCTGAGCGTGAACTCCCACTCGTCGGTGCGCTACACGACGCCGTTCGGCGGCGTCAAGCAATCGGGTCTCGGCCGCGAGCTCGGCCCCGACGCGCCGCTGTCGTTCACCGAGACCAAGAACGTCTTCATCGCGATCGGAGCGCAATGAGCATCACCCCCATCGACCTCACGCAGCGCCTCGCCGGGCGGGTCGCCGTCATCACCGGCGGCGGCAGCGGCATCGGCCTCGCGACCGCCAGACGGCTGGCCGCCGAAGGCGCGAAGGTCGTCGTCGCCGACGTCGACCGGGCCGCCGGCCAGGCGGCCGCCGACCTCGTCGACGGGCTGTTCTGCGCCACCGACGTCACCGACGAAGAGCAGGTCGACCACCTCTTCGACCTCGCCGCCGACACCTACGGCAGCGTCGACGTGGCCTTCAACAACGCGGGCATCTCGCCGCCCGATGACGATTCCATCGAGACGACCGAGCTGCCCGCCTGGCAGCGGGTGCAGGACGTCAACCTCACATCGGTCTACCTCTGCTCGCGGGCGGCGCTGCGCCACATGGTGAAGCAGCAGCGCGGCTCGATCATCAACACCGCTTCGTTCGTCGCGGTGCTCGGCTCGGCCACCTCGCAGATCTCGTACACCGCCTCGAAGGGCGGCGTGCTCGCCATGAGCCGCGAGCTCGGGGTGCAGTTCGCGCGTCAGGGCATCCGCGTCAACGCGCTGTGCCCGGGGCCGGTGAACACGCCGCTGCTGCAGGAGCTCTTCGCGAAGGACCCGGAGCGCGCCGCCCGCCGGCTCGTCCACATCCCCGTCGGCCGCTTCGCGCACGCCGAGGAGCTGGCTGCGGCGGTGGCGTTCCTCGCGAGCGATGACGCGTCCTTCATCACCGGGTCGACGTTCCTGGTGGACGGCGGCATCTCGGCGGCCTATGTCACTCCGCTATGACGGATTCCGCCGGCGAATCCCTGCTGCGGCCGCTGCGCGGCGGCAACGCCTTCGAGGAGACAGTGCAGCGGCTGCTGCAGATGATCCGCCTCGGCGCGGTCGCGCCGGGCGAGCGGCTGCCCAGCGAGCGCGAGCTCGCCATCCGCCTCGGGGTGAGCCGCGACACGCTACGCGACGCGATCGCGTCGCTCGCCGACGCCGCCTACCTCGTGTCGCGGCGCGGACGCTACGGCGGCACCTTCGTCGCCGACGAGGTGCCGGCGGATGCCGCGCGCCTCGCCCACGACCATCCGCGCCCGGCGTTCACCGCTGAGGCGATCGACGATGCGCTCGCCGTGCGCGAAGTGCTCGAGCTCGGCGCGGTGCGGCTCGCGGCCGGCCGGGCGCTGAGCGCGCCCGAGCGCGAGCGACTCTGGCAGGCCTTCGAGGAGAGCCGTGCCGCCGAGCCCGCCGACTACCGCCGCCTCGACTCGCGCCTGCACCTCACCATCGGCGAGCTCGCCGGGGCGCCGTCGCTCGTGCCGCTCTTCGCGGACGCCCGGATGCGCGTCAACGGGCTGCTCGACGACATCCCGCTGCTGCCTCGCAACATCGCGCACTCCGACGAGCAGCATGCGCGCATCGTCGGTGCCATCCTCACCGGCCAGGCCGAGGCGGCCGAGGCGGCGATGGCCGAGCACCTCGGCGGTACCGCCGCCCTGCTGAGGGGGTTCCTCAGCTAGGGCATCTGGCCCGGGCCACTGCGGTTCGGCGAATCCCCTGGGGTCCGATCGCGGATCTTCCGCGCCGGGACGCCGCCGACGACGACCATCGGCTCGACGTCCTTCGTGACCACGCTCCCCGCCGCGACGATCGCCCCACGGCCGATGGTGACGGTCCTGCCCTCCGCGACGATGGTGGCGCCCGCGCCGACCCAGCACTCCTCCTCGAGCACGATCCGGCCGCCGGTGTGCGGGAGATCGGGTTTCGACGTGTCGTGGCCGGCCATGATGAAACTCACCCGGGGGCTGATCTCGCAGCGGTCGCCGATGCTGAGGCCGATCCCCTCGATGTAGTGGCTGTTGAGGACGAGGCACTGATCGCCGAAGCCCGTGAACCGGCCGACCGACACTTTGCGCAGGTAGTTGATGCGCGTGCCGTATCCGACCGCGCTGCCTCGGCCGAACCGCTTCATGAGGATCGCGAAGGCCGCGAAGCGGACGATCGGCGGCATCAGGTCGGCGAGCAGCCAACCGAGGTGGGTGGCCCACTTGTAGTTCTGGAACAGGAATCGCTCGAGCGCGGGGTTCATCTCAGCACGACTCTACTGACAGGGCTATCGCGCAATGCGATGCGGCGACGCCGTGCGTCGGTACTTGGGCTTGGGCTTGGGCACGAGCGGCTCGAACGCCGGGACGCTGGCGAATTTCGATGCCGCCGTGAGGGTGAAGGACGACTTCAGCTGCGTGCCGTCGCGGTAGGCGACGAGTCCTCCGACCACCGAATGGCAGAGCACGTCGTCGCAGAAGATCGAGCGCATGTCGAGATAGGAGAAGCGCTTCGACGAGATCTGCGTGGCCGCCAGGGCGAGCGCATCCGCCGGCGCCTGCGCCGCCGGCACGGTGCAGGGGTCCGGCTGCGCCAGGTGGTCCACGATGCACGCGTCGACATCGAAGGGCAGTGCGGGCACTGCGCCGATGGCGACGACCTGCCGACCTTTCGCCAGCCACCCGCGCCACAGAGCGGCAGAGCCGTCCGCCTCGGCCTTCGCCGCCTCAGCAGATTGTGCGCCGGCGCCTTCCCCGCCACCGCCGGTGACGATGACTTTCTGCGTGCCCGAGTCGAGCTTTCCGATCACCGCGTCGCGCCAGTCGCGACACGTCGAAGACTCCGCACCCGCCGAGCGCGGATCGGCGGTGATCGGGCATGAGGCGTGGAGGTAGGTCGTGAACCGGATTCCCGCGGCGTTCGCTATCCGGTCGAGAAGGGGTATCCACATCGCCGCCTGCTCGTCTCCGACGAGCACCGCATTGACCTTCGCCTTTCGCACCGACGGCCCGAACTGGCAGGTCAGCA
>NZ_DAIEII010000056.1:0-12563 GCF_027352875.1 Gryllotalpicola sp. | reverse complement strand
GAGGTTCACGGCGCCGAGCGGGCCGAGCGAGTCGCCGCCGCGGCGGGCGCCGCCGCCGCCCTGGCGGCCGCCGAACGTCCCGACCTCTGGCAGGGTACGCGAACCGTCCGGCTCGGTCTCGGCGCCGTCGCCAGCGCCGCTGTCGTGCCGGGCGAGGCGGCCGATGCCGCCGAAGCCGATCTGCAGCGCGTCGCGGGCGTCCTCGAGGACGCGCCGCTGGCCGTCGACGCGACACTCGGCGTCGCGGTATGCGGCCCGGCGCTGCTTGCGACGGCGCTCGCCCGCGCCCTCGTCGTGCAGCTCGCCGCCCAGCTCGCACCGGGCGATCTCACGATGCGCGGCAGCGATCCTGAATGGGACTGGCTCGAGCTGCTGCCGCACACCCGGGGCACCGGGCCCGAACTCGTGGTCGGCGCCGGCGCGGGAAGCGCCGGGATCGCGGTGTTCCGCTCCGGCGAGGACGTCCCGCCCGGTTTCGCAACGGTCGTCGAGGTGCACGACATCGACAAGGCGGTGGTGCTCGTCGGCCGGGGCGAACGACCGGATGGCGACCGCTTCGCCCCCGAACTCGTGAGTCGTACCGCCGCCGTCGAGTTCGCGCAGCGGCTGGAGCGCCGCACGGGCGGGACGGCCCGGACGATCCCTGTGGAGCTCGCCTGGGCCGACCTTGCTCCGGCCCTGGGGTCGACGCTCGCCGCGACCTTCGCAGCCGATGCGTCGGGACCCGTCGCGGTCGACCTCGTCGAGCACGGTCCGCACGCGATCGTCGCCGGCGCCACGGGAAGCGGCAAGAGCGAGCTCCTCATCTCGTGGGTGCTCGGCATGGTCGCATCCCGCGCTCCCGCCGAGGTCAACATCCTTCTCGTCGACTTCAAGGGTGGCACTGCCTTTCGGCCGCTCGCCGCGCTGCCGCACGTCGTCGGGCTCATCACCGACCTCGCCGGGCCCGAGGCCGATCGGGCCCTGCGCAGCCTCTCCGCCGAGGTGCGCCGCCGCGAGTGCATCCTCGCCGAGCACGTCGCCCGAGACATCGCGGACATCCCTGGCGTCCTGCCGCGGCTCGTCGTCGTGGTCGACGAGTTCGCGGCCCTCCTCGAGGCGCACGAGGCGCTCGGCCCGCTCTTCACCGACATCGCGGCGCGCGGCCGCGCGCTCGGCATCCATCTCGTGCTCGCCACGCAGCGCCCGGCCGGAGTCGTGCGTGACGCGCTCGCCGCCAACTGTGCGCTTCGGCTCAGCCTGCGCGTGCACTCCGCCGCCGACAGCCGCTGGGTGATCGGGGCGGACGCCGCCGCGGCCCTGCCCGCCGACCGCCGCGGTCGCGCCGTCATCCGCCTCGGCGAGGAGCTGCGCGAGGTGCAGATCGCCCGCGCCGCCGCCGCTGACATCGCGGCGCTCGCCGGCGATGCCGAGGTGTGGCGGCCGTGGCTCGACCCGCTGCCCGCGGTTCTTGATGCGGCGGAGCTGACCGACCCGGCCGCGGTCGGCCTCCTCGACGCGCCCGACGAGCAGCGCCGCGATCTCGTCGTGCTCGATCGCGACACCATGCCGCTGCTCGTGCTCGGCGGGCAGCGCTCCGGCAAGACCTCGCTGCTGCGTGCGATCGCCGAACGGCATCCGGGCGAGGCGCTCTACGCTGACGGCGACCCGGAGCGCGCCTGGGACGCGCTCGAAACCGCCGTCCGGCGCTGCGACGAGCCGGGGCAGCCGCTGCTTCTCCTCGTCGACGACGTCGACGCCGTTCTCGGGCGCCTGACCGACGAGCAGCAGCTCGTCTGGACGGACCGGCTCGGCCGGGTGCTGCGCGACGGCACCGGTGCCGGCGTGCACGCGGTCGTCGCGGCGCAGCGGATCCCCGCGGCGCTGCGCTCGACCCTGGCGCTCGCGCGCGAGACCGTGCTGCTGCGCCTGCCGAGTCGTCAGGAGCACGTCTTCGCGGGCGGGGCGCCGGAGACTTTCGACGAGCGGATGCCGCCGGGCGGCGGTGTCTGGCGTTCCCGGCGCGTCCAGTTCGCGGCTCCGGCGGCCGACCAGGAGGTGCCGCGGCCTGCGCGCGCCGAGCCGGTGACCGCCTCGGGCGGTCTTGTCATCGTCGCGCGCTCCGGCGCCCGGGCCCGCGCCGCCGCGGAGACGCTCGGCGCCCGCGAGGTCGTCGATCTCGGCGGCGGCGACGGCGACGCACCGTCCGCTCTCGCGGCCCACGCGGTCGCGATCGGCGATCCGGACGCCTGGCTGCGGCACCTGGTTCCGCTGCAGGCGCTCCGGCAGCGGCATCCTGTCGTCTTCCTCGGCTGTGAGGCGGCTGACGTGCGCCAAGTGCTCCGCTCGAGGGTCGCGCTGCCGCCGCTGGCCGGCACGGGCCGCTGCTGGGTCGCGCTTCCCGGCGGCGCGGTGGTGCGGGGAGCCCTTCCCGCGATGTCGGCGCGCTGACGAGACGGCCGGGTGCTACGCGAGCGCCGCGGCGAGCGATCCGGCCGCGAGACCGTGCGCTTCGGCGACGGGAGCGCTGACGATCTCGCCGGCGTGCACGTTGAGGCCCTTCGCCAGCGCTTCGTCGGCGGCGAGCGCGGCCTTCCAGCCGTTGTCGGCGATCGCGAGGATGTAGCGCAGCGTCGCATTGGTCAGCGCGTAGGTCGAGGTCTGAGCGACTGCCCCCGGCATGTTCGCGACGCAGTAGAAGATCGAACCGTGCACCGGGAACGTCGGGTCGGTATGCGTCGTCGGGTGGGTGTCCTCGAAGCAGCCGCCCTGGTCCACCGCGATGTCCACGAGCACGCTGCCGGGCCGCATCCGCGCGACATGGGCGTTGGTGACGAGCTTCGGCGCCTTCGCGCCGGGGATGAGCACCGAGCCGATGACGAGGTCGGCACCCAGCACGGCCTTCTCGATCTCCAACGGGTTCGAGACGATCGTCATGATGCGGCCCCGGTAGAGGTCGTCGAGCTGGCGGAGCCGGTCGATGTTGGTGTCGAGAACGGTCACCCGGGCGCCGAGGCCGACGGCGGTGACGATGGCGTTGGAGCCGGCTACTCCGGCCCCGATGATGACGACGTCGGCCGGGCGGGTGCCCGGGACGCCGGGGATGAGCAGGCCGGGGCCGCCGGCAGGCTTCATCATCGTCGCGGCGCCCACGATGGGGGCGAGACGGCCCGCGACCTCGCTCATCGGGGCGAGCAGCGGCAGGGTCCGGTTCGGAAGCTGCACCGTCTCGTAGGCGATCGCCGTGACTCCCGAGGCGACGAGCGCCTCGGTGAGCGGGCGGTCGGCCGCGAGGTGGAGATAGGTGAAGATCGCCAGGTCGTCGCGGAAGTACCCGTACTCCGTCGCGATCGGCTCCTTGACCTTGAGGACGAGCTCGGCGCCACTCCACACTGCCGCGGCATCGGCCTCGATCGTTGCGCCTGCCGCGGCGTATTCGGCATCCGCGATCGACGAGCCGAGGCCCGCTCCCTGCTCCACGACGACGGCGTGACCCGCGGCGACGAGGGCGTGCACGCCCGACGGCGTGATGGCGACCCGGAACTCGTTGTCCTTGATCTCGGCCGGGATGGCGATGCGCATAGTTCTCCTCGATGAAGGGCCGGGGAAGGGGGTATCACAAGGCTAGCCGGTTCCGATGAGGAAATCGACCGCAAAAACTCCCGAGTGCAACCGATTCCGCTCCAATAGACGGATTTGACCGCGGAATCGGTCGTCTCCGCCAAATCCTCCGTCTCCCCTCCGCTGCCCGCGAATCGCCAGAAGCGCAGGAAGGAAGGGTGGCCGTTCCGGCACTCCTGGCCGCTCGCGACCGGAACGCAGGGGTGGCTACAACGCGGCGAGGGCCTCGTCGATGATCGCCGTCGCCTCAGCGAGGTGGGCGTCGGTGACGGCGAGCGAGGGCAGGAAGCGCAGCACATTGCCGAAGGTGCCTGCGCTGAGCAGCAGCAGACCCTGTTGAGCGGCGTACGCGATGATCGCGGACACCGCCTCCGGGTAGGGGGTCGTCGTGCCGGGGTGGACGAGCTCGATCGCCTGCATGGCACCGATGCCGCGCACCTCCCCGATCACGGGATGCTTCGCGGCCAACGCCTCGAGCAGCGGACGGAAGGCCGCCTCGATGCGCCGGGCCTCGCCGAGCAATCCCTTGGTCTCGATCTCGTCGAAGACCGCGATCGCCGCGGCGCACGCCACCGGGTTGCCTCCGAAGGTGCCGCCGAGGCCTCCGGCATGGGCGGCGTCCATGATCTCGGCCCGCCCGGTGACGGCTGCGAGCGGCAGGCCTCCCGCGATGCCCTTCGCCGAGAGCACGATGTCGGGGACGATGCCGAAGTGCTCGCTGGCGTAGTACGCGCCGGTGCGGGCCATCCCGCTCTGGATCTCGTCGGCGACGAAGACGACGCCGTTCGCCGTGCACCAGTCGACGAGGGCGCTCAGGTAGCCGTCCGCCGGCACCATGAAGCCGCCTTCGCCCTGGATGGGCTCGACGACGAGGGCGGCGAGGTCGGCGGCCCCGACGTGCTTCTCCAGGACCTCGATGGTGCGCGTCGCGGCCTCGGCCCCCGTGAGGCCGTCACGGAACGGGTACGAGCCCGGCACGCTGTAGACGTCGGGCGCGAACGGGCCGAATCCGAACGAGTAGGGGTTCGCCTTGTACGTCATCGCCATCGTGAGGTTCGTGCGGCCGTGGTACGAGTGGTCGAGCACCGCGACGGCCCTCCGGCCGGTGTGCTTGCGGGCGATCTTCACCGCGTTCTCGACGGCCTCGGCGCCCGAGTTGATGAGCACCGTCTTCTTTGCGAAGTCTCCGGGGGTGTGTGCGGCGAGCAACTCGGCGACGCGCAGATAGCTCTCGTAGGGAGTGATGGTGAACATGCCGTGGGTGAGCAGACCGAGCTGCTTCTCGGCCGCCTCGACCACCGCCGCCTCGGTGTGGCCGATCGTCGTGACGCCGATGCCCGCACCGAAGTCGAGGAACTGGTTGCCGTCGACGTCGACGAGAATCGCGCCGTTGGCGTGCGAGAGGTAGACCGGCAGCGCCGTCGAGACGCCGTTCGCGACCGCGGCGAGCTTGCGCTGGTGGAGTTCGCGCGATTTCGGCCCGGGAATCTCGGTGACGATGCGGCGCTCCTGTGCGACGGTGAACGTGAACGGTGATGCGGGGGCAGCGGTCTCGGCGAGCATGTCGGTCATGACGCCCAAGTTTAGATTGGCCGTATGAACCTCTCCCATCGTTACCAGGTCTCCCTCGAGTGGACGGGCGACCGCGGCACCGGGACGAGCGCCTACCGCGCCTACGGCCGCGACCACACGGTGCGCGCGGTCGGCAAGGACGACATCCTTGGTTCGGCGGATCCGGCGTTCTTCGGGGCGGCGTCGAGGTGGAATCCGGAGGAGATGCTGCTCGCCGCGCTCGCGCAGTGCCACCTGCTGAGCTATCTCCACGTCGCGGTGCTGCGCGGGGTGCGCGTGGTCGGCTATACCGACGACGCTCTGGGCACGATGGCACTGGATGAGAACGGCGGCGGGCGCTTCACCGAGGCGGTGCTGAGGCCCCGGGTGGTCGTGGCGGATGCCGCGATGATCGAGACCGCGATCGCGATCCACCACGAGGCGCACGAGAAGTGCTTCATCGCGTCGAGCGTGAACTTCCCGGTGCGGACGGAACCCGTGGCCGTCGCCCGCTGAGGGCTATTCGTCGAAGGGCAGCTCCGGCTTGCCACGGTGCTTGATCGCGCGGCGGATGCGCTCGCGCGTCGTCGCGGGCGGCGCCTCGTTGTAGAGGCCGGCCTCCTCCTGGCCGCTGAGCTTCTGGATGGCGGCCATGATCTCGTCAGTGGCCTCGCGGCGCGCCCGCCCCGAGCCGGCATCCCCGTAGTGCGAGAGGTCGAGAGGGGCGCCGAACTCGACGGTGATGCGCGTGAAGCGCGGGAACTTCGCGTCGACCGGCAGCATCTCGTTGGTGCCCTTGAGGCCGACCGGCACCACCGGCGCCCCGGTCGCGAGCGCCAGCCACGCCACGCCGGTCCTGCCCTTGTAGAGCCGGCCGTCGCGTGAGCGCGTGCCCTCGGGGTAGAGCGCGAGCGCCGTGCCCGACTCGATGATGCGGCGGGATTGCTCAAGCGCGCCCTGCGCCGCCTGCCCCGCCGCACGGTCGAGCGGCACCGCGCCCGCCGCGGAGAAGAAGGCGCGCTGGAACCATCCGCTGAAGCCCTTGCCCGTGAAGTAGGAGGACTTGGCGAGGAACTGGACCCGGCGAGGAGCCAGCATCGGGATCGCGATCGAGTCGATGAACGAGAGGTGGTTGCTCGCCAGGATGAGCGGGCCCTTCTTCGGCACGTTCTTCTTGCCGAGGACGCGGGGCCGCCAGATCAGGCGGGCGATCGGGGCGACGACGGCTCTGCCGAAGAGATAGAGGCCGTCGTCGGTCTGCGCGATCTCGTCGTCTGGCACCCTCCCGAGGGTAGTGCCGGAACCATGCCGAGGGGGGAATGGCAGGAGCGGGAAAGGTTGGTCCGGTAGCTTGAGGGACTGTGCCGCGTCTTCCTCGCCCCGTCGCCCTGTCCGCCGTCGCCGCGGCCGCGGCAGCAGCCCTGCTGCTCGCGGGCTGCTCGAGCTCGCCCGGTTCCGCTCCCGCCAGCGCCGCGCCGGCGACGACCGCTGCTGCATCGACCGCCGCGGCCGCTCCTGCGTGCACGACGACGGCATCGGGCGCCGTCTCCGACTCGGTCAGGGTCGCGGCGGACTCGGTCAAGGCACCGACCGTGACCGTGCCGAGCCGTTTCACGGCCGGCGCGCTCCAGCGGACCGTCCTCGACCACGGCACCGGCGCCAAGGTCGCCGCCGGCGACACCGTCCAGGTCGACTTCGCCCTCTACAACAGCACGGGCAAGGCGATCGTCACCGAGGGCTGGGACTCGCCGAATGTTTCGCCTCTCCTACCCGTCGGCACGAGGGCGCTGCTGCCCGGTCTCGACGCGCTGTTCGCCTGCGGCGCCGTGGGCGACCGTGCCCTCGTCACGAGCTCGGCGGCGGCCTCCTTCGGCGCCGGGGCCGACGTGACGCACTACGGCCTCAAGAGCGCCACCGACTCGATCGTGTGGGTGGGCAAGATCGTGAGCATCCTGCCGGTCGCGGCTGTCGACGGGCCTGCCGCCGGATTCCCCACGGTGAAGCTCGCCTCGAACGGCAAGCCCACTATCGCCGTGCCGACCGGTGTCGCAGCGCCGACGCAGACCGAGGTCGAGGTGCTCAAGAAGGGCACCGGCGCCATCGTCGGATCGGCCGACACCGTCACGGTGAAGTATCAGGGCGTCATCTGGAAGTCCGGCAAGGTCTTCGACCAGAGCTACACCCGCTCGCCCGACACCAGCGCCTTCGCGGTCACGCAGGTCGTCCCGGGCTTCTCCAAGGCGCTCGTCGGCCGCACCGTCGGCTCGCAGATCGTCGTCGTCATCCCGCCGTCGGACGGCTACGGCTCGGCCGGCAACTCGACGGCCGGAATCGCCGGAACCGATGACCTCGTGTTCTTCATCGAGATCGAGAAGACCGCGGCGACCGCCGCCCAGTAGCGTGGCACCGTGCGACGCGTAGTCATCCTCGGGTCGACCGGCTCGATCGGCACCCAGGCGCTCGACGTCATCCGCGCGAACCGCGACCGCTTCGAGGTCGTCGCTCTGACGGCGGGATCGGATGCTGCTGGCCTCGCGACGCAGGCCGCCGAGTTCGGCGTCTCCCGCATCGCGCTCGGTGCGCAGGCGGCCGAGGATCTCGTGCGCGAGGTCGAGGCGGACGTCGTCCTCAACGGCATCACCGGCTCGGTCGGGCTCGGCCCGACACTGGCCGCGCTGGAGACCGGCCGCACCCTCGCGCTCGCCAACAAGGAGAGCCTCATCGTCGGTGGCGCGCTCGTCACCGCGCGCGCCGCGCCCGGCCAGATCGTGCCGGTGGATTCCGAGCACTCCGCCCTCGCCCAGGCGCTCCTCGCCGGCACCCCCGACGAGGTGCGACGGCTCGTCCTCACGGCGTCCGGTGGACCGTTCCGCGGGCGCTCCCGCGAATCGCTCACCGACGTGACCCCCCGCGAGGCCCTCGCCCACCCCACCTGGGACATGGGCCTCATGGTGACGACGAACTCGGCGACGCTCGTCAACAAGGGCCTCGAGGTCATCGAGGCGCACCTGCTCTTCGGCATCCCGTACGACCGCATCGATGTCGTCGTGCACCCGCAGTCGTACGTGCACTCGATGGTCGAGTTCGTCGACGGCTCGACGATCGCGCAGGCGTCGCCGCCCGACATGCGCCTGCCGATCTCGCTCGGCCTCGACTGGCCGCATCGCGTGCCCGGCGCCGGCGCGCCCATCGACTGGGCGACGGCGCGCGAGTGGACCTTCGAGCCGCTCGATTCCGAGGCGTTCCCGTCGGTCGCGCTCGCCAAGCGGGCGGGTGAGGCGGGGTCGACCTATCCGGCGGTGTTCAACGCGGCGAACGAGGAGGCGGTGCACGCCTTCCACGCGGGCCGCATCGGATTCCTGCGGATCCTCGCCACCGTCGAGGCCGTCGTCGACGCGCACGAGCCTGCGGGCGTGCTCACCCGCGAGTCGCTCGCCGAGGCGGAGCGCTGGGCGCGCGAGGCCGCGGAACGGGTTATCGCTACGGGAGTGTGACGCCCGCGGTCGACTCCACGAAGGACTTGAACGCGGCCGCATTGGCCCAGCCCGTTGTCACGGACGACGCCGGCGCGTACTGCTTGCCGTTGACGATGACCGTCGGCGTCCCGGTGATCTTGGCGATGGACGGGGTCGTGTTCGGGAGCGGGCTGGCCGGATTGGTGTTCGCGTCGGGTCCCATCACGCGGGCGGTCGCCGCCGAGACCCAGCCGACGTAGGTCTGGTTCCTGATGCAGTCGGCGATCGTCGTGTCGGTCGCGCCGACGCCTTGCACCACGGAGATGATCTGGTCGTCGGTCTTTCCGCTGCCGTTCTCCGCCGGCTGGTTCTGGTACAGCGCTTTGTTCACAGCGAAGAAATCGGCCGGGGCGTAGTTCGCGACGCACGCCATCGCGTTCGCGGCGCGGGTCGAATACTTGTTGCCGTTGGACGAGGAGTCGAGGAACGAGATCGGGTGGATCTCCACGTCGACGAGGCCGGCGTCGAGCCAGGCGGCGAGCTGCGTGTCGTTGCCGGTGTCGATCTGCCCGCTGGCCGGATCGCCCCCGCTCTCGAAGTCGTTGCAGATCGGGCACTGCAGGTCCTCGTAGATCGTGATGTGGACCTTCGCCTTGAGCGTCGCCTGGTCGGTCGGCGTGTCGACGCCGCCGTTCGCGATGGCGCCCGTCGTGACGTTCTTCGTCGTGCCGGTGAGCACGATGCCGTCGCTGATCATGTTCGCCGGGCCTGCGGTGTTCGCGGGTGGAACGGGCTTGGTGACCTGCACCACGATGACGACGACGATCGCTGCGACGATGAGGATCGCCAGGCCCACCGAGCCCTGCACGATGAAGCGGTTGCGGCGCCGTTTCTTCTGCTCCACCTCGCGCATGATGCGCGCCTTTTCGCGCGCCGCGCTCTGACGGTCGGCCTTGCTCGGGCGGGCGGCGTTGGACATGCAGAAAAGCCTAGGGGACGGTCATTAGCCTCAAGCTGTGGAATCCGCCCTGCTCTTCCTCCTCGGCGTCGTCGTCATCGTCGTCGGCCTCGCCGTCTCGATCGGATTGCACGAGCTCGGCCATCTGAGCTTCGCGAAGCTCTTCGGCGTCAAGGTCACGCAGTACTTCGTCGGCTTCGGGCGCACCATCTGGTCGCGCAAGAAGGGCGAGACCGAGTGGGGTTTCAAGTGGATCCCTCTCGGCGGCTACATCGCGATGACCGGCATGTTCCCCCCCGCGCCGGCGGGCCGGAGCGGGAAGCGCACCTGGGTGCAGCGCCTCGTCGACAGCGCCAGGCAGTCGAGCGCCGAGACCGTGCAGCCCGGGGAGGAGGGGCGCACCTTCTCCTCGAAGGCGCCGTGGCAGCGCATCATCATCATGCTCGGCGGCCCGGTCGCGAACCTGCTCATCGCCGTCGTCCTCATCTTCGTCATCGGCGTGGGCATCGGGGTGCCGAGCGCGTCGACGACCTTGGCCTCGGTCGCCGAGTGCCTCAAGCCGGCATCCGCGTCGACTTCGGCGACATGCTCGTCGGGCGATCCGGCCGCCCCCGCGGCCGTGGCGGGGCTGCGGGCCGGCGACCGCATCGTCTCGGTGGACGGCGCGCCGATCACGTCGTGGGATCAGCTCTCGACCCTCATCCAGGGCGCGCCCGGAAAGGCCCTGTCGGTCACCGTCGACCGCGCCGGCCAGAACATCCCGTTGACCGTCACGCCGGAGCTCTCGCAGAAGCAGGTCGCCGATGCATCCGGCCACCTCACCACCATCGAAGCCGGCGTCATCGGCATCAGCCCCGGCGAGATGTACGTGCGCCAGAGCCCCGTGACCGTGCTGCCGATGACCGGCCGCGCACTGCAGCAGATCACCGGTGTCGTGCTCGACCTGCCGAGCCGCATGGTTCAGGTGTGGAACGCGGCGTTCTCGAGCGCGCCGCGCGACCCCAATGGGCCTGTCGGCCTCATCGGCGTCGGGCGCTTTGCCGGCGACACGGCGGCGAACACCGCGCTGCCGGTCCTCGACCGGCTGTCGTGGCTGCTCAACATCCTCGCGACCCTCAACCTGTCGCTCTTCGTCTTCAACCTCATCCCGCTGCTGCCGCTCGACGGCGGCCACGTGCTCGGCGCGCTCTGGGAATGGGTGAAGCGCGGATTCTTCGCGGTGTTCCGCCGCGGAGCGAAGGCGAAGCCGGTCGATATGGCGAAGCTCATGCCGCTCACCGCGGTCGTGGTCACCGTGCTCATCGCGATGGAGCTGCTGTTGGCGTACGCCGATCTCGTCAAGCCGGTGACGGCCGGCTAACACCCGAGGAGGCGCCTCATTTCGTGGTTCCTGCGCATGCCATGCCACGAATCGCGGCGGCTCGCTGAACGCCTTTGAAACCTAGGATTGACACCGTGCCCGCAATCAACCTCGGCATGCCCAAGGCGCCTGAAGTGCTCGCGCCGCGCCGGGCATCCCGCCAGATCAAGGTCGGCAAGGTGCTCGTCGGCGGGGATGCCCCCGTCAGCGTGCAATCCATGACGACGACACCGACGACGAACATCAACGCGACGCTGCAGCAGATCGCCGAGCTCACCGCCGCCGGCTGCGACATCGTGCGTGTCGCGGTGCCCAGCCGCGACGACGCCGAGGCGCTGCCCATCATCGCGGCGAAGAGCCAGATCCCGGTCATCGCCGATATCCACTTCCAGCCCGCCTACGTCTTCGCCGCTATCGACGCGGGGTGTGCGGCCGTGCGCGTGAACCCGGGCAACATCCGCAAGTTCGACGGCCAGGTCGGCGAGATCGCCCGCCGTGCGAAGGCGGCCGGAGTGAGCCTCCGCATCGGCGTCAACGCCGGATCGCTTGAGCCGAGCCTGCTGCAGAAGTACGGCAAGGCCACTCCGGAGGCGCTCGTCGAGTCGGCGGTGTGGGAGGCCTCGCTCTTCGAGGAGCACGACTTCCACGATTTCAAGATCTCGGTCAAGCACAACGACCCCGTCGTCATGGTCAAGGCATACCGCTTGCTCGCCGAGCGCGGCGACTGGCCGCTGCACCTCGGCGTCACCGAGGCCGGCCCCGCGTTCCAGGGCACGATCAAGAGCGCGACGGCGTTCGGCATCCTGCTCGCCGAGGGCATCGGCGACACCATCCGCGTCTCGCTCTCGGCCCCGCCGGTCGAGGAGGTCAAGGTCGGCCTGCAGATCCTGCAGTCCCTCAACCTGCGCGAGCGCAAGCTCGAGATCGTGTCATGCCCGTCCTGCGGGCGCGCTCAGGTCGACGTCTACACGCTCGCCAACAGCGTCACCGAAGGACTGCAGGGCATGAGCGTGCCGCTGCGCGTCGCCGTGATGGGATGCGTCGTCAACGGCCCCGGCGAGGCGCGCGAGGCCGATCTCGGCGTGGCATCCGGCAACGGCAAGGGGCAGATCTTCGTGCGTGGCGAGGTCGTCAAGACCGTGCCCGAGAGTGAGATCGTCGCGACCCTCATCGCTGAGGCGAACCGCCTCGCCGACGAGATGGGTGCCGATGGTGCGCTCGGCGAGCCTGTCGTCACCGTCGGGCACTGAGGCCCGAGTGTCGGCGTTCCGCGGTATCCCGGCGCATGGCGGAGCACCGGCTCGCCACCCGGTGGATCGATGAGCGCTCTCGACGCCGTTGCGCGCGTCCTCGATCTGGCCGACCGCGTCCTCGAGCCGGTGGAGCCGCTGCTCAAGTTCCTCGACGTCGTCGGGGCGGGTCGGCAGGCGCGGCATCGCGGCGACGAGGAGGCGGTCGAGAGCGGGCGGGTGCGGCGCGCGTTCGCCGCGGTCATGGTTCTGCTCGCCGTCGTCGCCGCAGTCGACTTCGTCGCCGCGATCGTGGCGTTCAGCCTGCCCGAGGTGTCGTGGCTGCCGCGGATGCGCAGCGTCATCGTGCTGCTCATCACGCTGTCGCTGTTCTACTTCGTGTGGCGCTC
>NZ_DAIEII010000038.1:0-3777 GCF_027352875.1 Gryllotalpicola sp. | reverse complement strand
GCCGCGAGTCAGCCGCTCCAATTCACTTCGTTCCCTCGCACTCAGCTCGATCACCGGCGCGCGTCGGGGCATGGGTCGGTCCTCCTGACCCATAATCCCATGAGATTATGATCCATGTCAATTGCGGGACAGGGTACTAGGACGTCGATGAGCCGGGAGCGGTGCTACTTGAGGTGGCTGGAGCAACGGCACGTGTTTCTGCCCGGCCTGTTCGCAGAGACGATGGTCACATGCAAGTAGGATGCGGAGCCCGATTGCCATTGTCTTGTCCCTTTGACCGGAGATCTCGGCGCATCGGCCGCGCTGCGATCCAGGTTCCGCGAACCCGGCTGTCGGCCTGCTCGCTCATGGCTGCGGAAGGCTCTGTAGCTGGGAGCGAGACGTGAGCTGGAACTCGAGGTGTGTCGGCGTCCTCGGTCGTGGTCGAAACGCCCAACTGAGGCCCGAGGAGTCTTGGTTACCCGGGGCGGCGCTCCGACCGAGGACGTTCTTGCTGCTTCTGGCGGTGGCGCGTGCCTTGAAGTCGCGTTTGTCGCCGGGGGCGGCAACGTGACACTTAACCACCGCGGGCACGGCCTCAACGCCGGCGCGTGGGTCGCACAGCGCCGACCTGATGTCCAGGACCCCGTAGCCGGCAGGTCCACACCGTGTTGGTCTTGGGATACAGACCTGCCGGAGGTGGTCCCATGCTCTGCCCTCGTGAACGTCGAGAGGTTCGGGTGGCCCGTCCTTTCAGGCATGCGCGGCAGTTTGACGAGCCGGCAACCGCACGCCATTTGCGCGTCCGTATCTCCGGGCTTGCGGAAGCTCTGCGCTACCATGGGCGAGGGGAAGAGCGAAGAGCGTGCCCGTCTGAGAGGGAACATCTCCAAGGGAGCAGAGCAAGGGCTCGGGAATCCCTGGGTTGCATCTCGGAATGCACCAATATCATGACCACGACGCCGCGAGCAGGTGTCATCATCGCGACACGGGACCGACCGGAGGCGCTCCGTTCAGCCCTGGAGGCTGCGCACCGTGCATTGGGGGTTACGCACGTCGAGTACATTGTCGTCGACCAGTCCGAGGACGAGGCTTCGCACGATATCTGCAGCCGCTTCCCCAACGTGCAGTACGTGCGCTCTACGTCGGTCGGCATCGCGCACAACCGTAACTTAGGCGCTGAGAGGACCCGGAGCGAGTGGGTGCTCTTCCTGGACGACGATGCCGTGTTGTCGGAGCACTTCGGCCACGAACTTGAGCGAGTCTTGGTACGGGCCGAGCGCTTAAGCCTCGTCGCCCCGCTCTACTTGGATCCGATCGGTATGCCTCTGGCTCAAGTTGCTCCAGATCGAGCTGTTCGTTTGGGTGCAAGCCACGTGTGGTGCGTGATTGGAATCTGTTTGTTGGTTCGCCGCGCCGACCTGTTTCGACTCGGCGGCTTTGACGAGCGGCTCGGGGTTGGGCGGCGATGGGGCAGTTCAGAGGAGACCGATCTGGTGCTTCGGTTCATCGAGGAGGGTCGTGGGTGCATCGTGGAGCCGTCGCTGGTCGTTATGCACCCGCGCGCCGCGGAACGGGGGAGGGGCTCGCGTCGCCGCGCGTTCCGCTACGGCCTCGGTACCGGCGCGTTGGTCCGCCTGCACGCGCTGCGCAGCGACGACCCGGCCTGGCGCCGCGAGGCGCGCAGCTTCATGCTGCACCCGCTGTGGGAGATCGTGCATGGGCCCGCGCGACGAAGGACCACGTTGCGTGTTGCCGAGTTGTTCGGTCGGTGGCTCGGCCTGCTGTTCGGTCCGAACCCGCCCCAGACCGGCGGTCGGATCGCTCACTCCGTCGCATGCATTCGCGCTTTGGCGAAGGCCAAGGTGCGCCCGATGGGGAGCGGCCATGGCTAGGAGCCGCCACGGCCTTTCCGGCTCCGCCCACGCCCACCGCAGTCGGCGGCGAGGTTGGAGGAGCTGACCGATGGTCAACCGCGAGCCCGACGTGCTCGTCGATGTCACGCCGCTGGCGCTCGGGTCGCGACAGCAGGGAATCGGTACCTACATCGTGGGCCTGACACGGGCGATGGCGGGGCTCCCTGCCGAGGAACTTCGCGGCCTGCGGGTGGCGGCGCTCGTGGACTGGCGGGGGGGCGTGCCGCAGCTGGCGCCGCTCGGCGAGGCGGCCGACCGGGTACGGACCTGGGAGGACGCTGCGTACAGCGATCGCACTTTTGTCTGGCGGCGTCGGTTCGAGCTCGGTCGCGCAGTGCGGCGCGCGGCACCACGCCTGGTACACCTGACGGAGGCGATCGGGATGCCGCTGCTTCCAGGTTGCCCGCGGGTAGTAACCTGCCACGACCTCATCCCGCTGCTCTTTATCGAGCGCTACGCGCGCCGCCGGCCGGCCCTGGCCCGCCTGCGCCGCCTCCCGCATGAGCTGGTGCGCTATCACGGCGCGCGCCGGGTGATCGCCGACAGCGAGGCGACGAAGCGTGACCTCTGCCGTCTGCTGCGCGTACCACGGGCGAAGATCGACGTCGTCCTTCTGGGTATCGACGCAAAGTTGTTTCTCCCTCGACGGGAGGCCGGCGAGCGGGCCTTGCTGCAGCAGGTCCATGCTCTCGACCGTCCCTACGTGCTCTACGTCGGCTCCGGCGATCCCCGCAAGAATTTGCCGTTCCTCGTCGAGGCGTTCGCCGCCAGTGGTCTCGCCAAGAACATGCTGCTCGCGCTTGCCGGATCGTTCCATCACTCGCACCGGCCGATGATCGAGGATGCCGTTGACCGCTATGGCCTCCGCGAGCACGCACGGCTGCTCGGCTACGTCTCCGAGGCACATCTGCCAGCGCTATACCGAAACGCCTCCGTCTTTGCCTTCCCGTCTCTGTACGAGGGCTTCGGGCTGCCGATCCTGGAGGCGATGGCGTGTGGGACGCCAGTTGTGACGACGGACTGCGGGTCGCTCGCAGAGGCTGCGGGGGAGGTAGCGTTGACCGCTCGGCCCGGTGATATCGAGGCCTGGGCCGCGGCATTACGACGTGCCGTGACGGACGACGGTTGGCGCCGAGCGGCAACCGCCGCCGGCCGCGAGCAGGCGCGGCGCTTCACCTGGGCCGCGTGTGCACGCGCGACCGTGGCCAGCTACCGTGCCGCGCTGCAATAGCTGTATGACACTCGGCGGCAGGGTTCCGGATCACTCACCGGCTGACGGGGTTGGTTCGCGGCGTTCGAACGTGAGCGCGTCGCCAGCGACGCCGAGGCGGACGGTGTCGCCGTCGGCAACCTCGCCGGCGAGCACCATCCGGGCGAGGGGGTCCTGCACCAGGCGCTGGATCGCGCGCTTGAGCGGCCGCGCGCCGAAGTCCGGGTCGTACCCCTCGCGGGCGAGCAGGTCGAGCGCCTCCTCCGAGGCCTCGACCGTGATCCGGCGCTCGGCCAGGAGCTGGTTCAGGCGGGCGAGCTGGATGCCGACGATCGCGCACATGTGCTCGCGGCCGAGGCGGTGGAACACCAGCACCTCGTCCACGCGGTTGAGGAACTCCGGCCGGAAGTGCGCCTTGAGCTCGCGCTGCACCAGCTCGAGCATGCGTGAGCGGTCCCCTTCGGTGAGCTGGGCGATCACGTCCGAGGCGATGTTCGAGGTCATGATCACGACCGTGTTGCGGAAGCTGACGGTGCGCCCCTTGCCGTCGGTGAGGCGGCCGTCGTCGAGCAGCTGCAGCAGGACGTTGAACACGTCCGGGTGCGCCTTCTCGACCTCGTCGAGCAGGACGACCGCGTACGGCCGCCGCCGCACCGCCTCGGTGAGCTGGCC
>NZ_DAIEII010000037.1:0-3379 GCF_027352875.1 Gryllotalpicola sp. | reverse complement strand
CAGCGCCGCGGCGTTCCGAGCGCGCAGCTCGTCTACGGCAACGCGGTCGCGGTGCTCACCGGCGACCTGCTCTTCGCCCGCGCCAGCCAGCTCATCGCGCGGCTCGGCGAGCGGGCCATCAAGCTGCAGGCCGACACCTTCGAGCGCCTCTGCCTCGGCCAGCTGCACGAGACGGTCGGTCCGCGTCCGGGCGACGACCCGATCGAGCACTACCTGCGCGTGCTCGCCGACAAGACGGGCTCGCTCATCGCAACGGCGGCGCAGTTCGGCATCGTGTTCTCGGGGGCGCCCGCCGAGTTCGAGTCGGCGCTGCTCGAGTACGGCGAGAACGTGGGCATCGCATTCCAGCTCCGGGACGATGTCATCGACCTCTCCGACGATCCGGCCACCGGCAAGAACGCCGGCACCGATCTGCGGGCCGGGGTGGTGACGCTGCCGCTGCTCAAACTGCGGGGGCTGGCGGATTCCGGCGACGAGGCCGCGGCCGCGCTGCTGGCCGAGCTCGAGGAATCCGTCATCGGACAGCCCGACGCCGTCGACGTCTCGGCCGGAGTGGCGCGGCTGCGCGCGCACGCGGTCACGCGCGAGACGCACGACGAGGCGCGCGCCTGGGCAGCGCGGGCGATCGCCGCAATCGCCGTGCTGCCGAAGGGCTCCGTGAAGAAGGCTTTGACCAGGTTCGCCGAGACCGTTGTCGAGCGGAACAGCTAGCGAACGTTGCCGTTGGATACGAGCGCGTCCGTCCGGTCGGGCACATTCGTACCGAACGGCAACGTTGACGAGGAGAAGCACGTGACCAAGCTCCGCCTGGCGATCGTCGGGGCCGGCCCGGCCGGCATCTACACCGCCGACATCCTGCTGCGCGCGGAGCGCAGCTTCGACGTCTCGATCGACCTCTTCGACCACCTGCCCGCGCCGTACGGGCTGGTGCGCTACGGCGTCGCCCCCGACCACCCGCGCATCAAAGGCATCATCACGGCGCTGCGCGAGGTGCTCGACTCCGGCGGCATCCGCGTGTTCGGCAACGTGCGCTTCGGCGTCGACCTGACCCTGGACGACCTCAAGCAGCACTACAACGCGGTCGTCTTCGCAACCGGCGCGGTGCGGGACGCCGATCTCGACGTCCCCGGCATCGACCTTGCGGGCTCCTACGGCGCCGCCGACTTCGTGAGCTGGTACGACGGCCACCCCGACGTGCCGCGGGGGTGGCCCCTCGACGCCCGTGAGGTCGCCGTCATCGGCAACGGCAACGTGGCGCTGGATGTCGCACGCGTTCTCGCGAAGCACGCCGACGACCTGCTGCCCACCGAGATCCCGGACAACGTCTACCGCCTTCTGAAGTCGTCGCCGGTGACGGACGTCCATGTCTTCGGCCGCCGCGGCCCGACCGCGGTGAAGTTCACGCCGCTCGAACTGCGCGAACTCGGCGAGGTGCCGGACGTCGACATGGTCGTCTACGACGAGGACTTCGACTACGACGAGCACGACCGCGAGGCGATCGCCGGCAACAAGCAGGTGCTCGTCGTCGACCGCGTGCTGCAGGCATGGCGGCAGCGCCCGCCTGGCACGGCGAGTCGCCGCCTCCACCTGCACTTCTACGCAAAGCCGCTCGAAATCGTCGACGACGGCAGCGGCAGCGTCGGCGCCATCCGGTACGAGCGCACCGCCCCCGACGGGCAAGGCGGCGTCGTCGGCACCGGGGAGGTGCGCGAGATCCCGGTGCAGGCCGTCTACCGCGCGGTGGGCTACTTCGGTTCGCCGCTGCCGGGCGTGCCGTTCGACGAGCGCCATGGCGTCATCCCGAACCGCGAAGGCCAGGTCCTGGCGGATTCCGGCAACGATCGCGTGCCCGGCCTCTACACCACGGGCTGGATCAAGCGCGGCCCGGTCGGCCTCATCGGCCACACCAAGTCCGACGCGATGGAGACCATCTCGCACCTCATCAACGACCTGGGCGACTGGTGGGCGCCGACCCGGCCCGAAGAGTCGGCGATCGTCGAACTGCTCGAGTCGCGGGGAATCCGCTACACGGATCTGGAGGGCTGGCACCGCCTCGACGAGCACGAGATCGCGCTGGGTTCGGCGGCCGGCCGGGCGCGCATCAAGGTCGTGCCGCGCGACGAGATGGTCGCGATCAGCCGCGCAGAGGCCTGACGCCGGAATCCGGCTTAGCGGAAGTTGACGAACTGCACGTCGATCTCGAGGTCCTTGCCCTTGAGCAGGGTGATCGTCGCCTGCAGGTCGTCGCGCGACTTCGACGAGACGCGCAGCTCGTCGCCTTGGATCTGACTCTTCACCGTCTTCGGCGCCTCATCGCGGATGAGCTGCGAGATCTTCTTCGCGTTGGCCTGGTCGATGCCGTTCTTGAGGGATGCCTCCAGCCGGTACTCCTTGCCCGAGGCGAACGGCGCGCCGGCGTCGAGCGACTTGAGCGAGATGCCGCGCTTGATGAGCTTCGACTCGAGCACGTCGAGGATGGCCTTGACGCGCTCCTCCGAGTTCGCCTTCATGAGGATCTTCTCGCCCGACCACTCGATCGAGGCGCCGATGTTCTTGAAGTCGTAGCGCTGCTCGATCTCCTTCGCAGCCTGGTTGACCGCGTTGTCGGCCTCCATCTTGTCGACCTTGGAGACCACATCGAACGTCGAATCTGCCATGCGTCTATCCTGCCGCCGCGACCTGTCGAGATCGTAGTTTCCGCCGTTTCCGGGCATCGTTGAAGGCCACAGCAGCGATCTCGAAGCGATTTCTTGGGCGGTGACCCCGCCGGTAGGATTGACAGGCGCCTCCGGTCAGGTGACCACACGTGGTCGGGGGCACCAACGGCGAGTTACCCAAGCGGCCAAAGGGATCTGACTGTAAATCAGCCGTCTTCGACTTCGGGGGTTCGAATCCCTCACTCGCCACCCGCAAAGAAAGCCCCGGTCAGATTCCTAATCTGCCGGGGCTCTTTCGTTCTTCCGCTTTGTGGCAGGAGTAGCGCGTGGGGAATACGTGGGGAATCGCACCGCGGAATAGGTTCGCGCGATAGCTCACAAGGGGCGGTGGAACGGCGCATTTTCGATTGCAGCGACGACATGACGGGCCGCAAGGAACGTCATCCGCCCGGGGCCTCGCATTGCGGGGCCCCCGGTGCTTAACGGGCCCTGTGTCGACGCTCGTTGAAATCTAGTGTCCTGCGCCGGTAGTTCGTTGGAGTAGTCGTTTGAGGGAGTCGAGGATCTGGGGAAGCTTGCTCGAGCTGTTCGGACAGGAAACGGGCAGGGTCAATAAAATGGGGTGCGGTCATCGCGTGTCTTCTTTCGGAAACGGTTTTGATAGGTCTTTCCAAGAATCACGCGGTGGCCGTTCTCATCTACGACAACACACTCACCAGGAT
>NZ_DAIEII010000036.1:0-14902 GCF_027352875.1 Gryllotalpicola sp. | reverse complement strand
TGGTCGGCGAAGCGTTCGTGGTAGCGCGAGGCGAGGGTCACGTCGACCGTGTTCCCGGCCTCGCCCGTCCAATCGGGGCTGAGCACGGCGTCGAAGACGCTCTGGTGCAGCTTGTCCACGACGTCGTCCTCACTGCGGATGCGGTCGCCGAGCTCGACATCCTGCGTGCGCAGCAGCTCGGTGAGCATCTGGGCGATGAGGACGTCCTGGGCGCCGAGCTTGAGGAAGGTCCCGTGCAGGCTGTCGGGCACGACCCTGTCGGGGTAGCGGTAGCGGGCGAGCTGCGCGATGTGCTGGGCGAGGTCGCCCATGCGCTCGAGCGAGGCGCTCATCCGCAGCGCGCTGACGACGATCCGCAGGTCGCGGGCCATGGGCTGCTCGCGGTAGAGGATCTCGATCGCGAGCTCGTCGAGTGAGAGCGCCGCCTCGTCGATCTCGCGATCGGCCGAGATGACTTGGTCAGCGAGCGCCACGTCGGACTCGTTGAACGCCTCGGTCGCCTTGCGGATGGACTGGAGCACCAGCTCGCTGATCTCGACGAGGCGCACCTGCACCTCGTACAACTCCTGCTGGAATACCTCGCGCATGTCGTCGCGGCTCTCTACTCGTATCTCGCCGCCGCAGCGGCTGCCCGTCAGCATCCTCATCAGGGCAGGTGAACGGGTGCTGGCTGGGGCCTTAACACTGTCTAAAGTACGCGCGATCGCCCTCGACTCGGTCGGGGTGGCCGACGCACGTCTCGTTACTGTAGTGCCATGCACGACACCTGGCAGGTGCTGGTCGCCGCCGCTCTCGGCCTCCTGGTCGGGGCAGGCTTCGTCGCGGTCCTCACCGTCGTCGCCCGGCGCAGCCGCGCCGCTACGCATGTCGCGGGCAACGGCGTGCCGGACGGCGTCGCCGAGGTGCTCGACGCGATGGAGTCCGCGGGCCTCGTCGTCGACCAGTCGCTCAACGTGGTCAAGGCGTCGGCGCGCGCGCACCAGCTCGCACTCGTCTCGAACGGCCACATCGTCTTCAGCGAACTCATCGACGTCGTCAACCGGGTGCGCCATACCGGCGAGAGCGTCTCCGAGGAGTTCGAGCTGCAGTTCGGGCGCTTCCGGGACGCGACGCTCCAGGTGAGCGTGCGCGCCTCGGTGCTCGGCAGCCGCTTCGTGCTGCTGCTCGTCGACGACCGCACCGAGTCGTACCGCCTCGAGGCGGTGCGCCGCGACTTCGTCGCCAACATCTCCCATGAGCTCAAGACCCCGATCGGGGCCATCGGATTGCTCGCCGAGGCGCTCACGACGGCGGCCGACGACCCCGAGCAGGTTCGCATCTTCGCGGAGCGCCTCACCGCGGAATCCGGTCGGATCGCGACCCTCACCCAGGACATCATCGAACTCTCGCGGCTGCAGGCCGTCGACGTCGTCGCCAATGCCGAACTCGTCTCCATCGACCGCATCCTCTCGGCCGCGGTCGATCAAAACCGCGTCACCGCCGAGCTCCACGGCATCGAGCTCGCCACCAGCGAGCGCAGCGATGCACAGGTCTACGGCGACCCTCGGCTGCTCATCACCGCCGTCGACAACCTCATCTCGAACGCCATCCGCTACTCGCCCGACGGCTCGCGGGTCGGCATCGGCGCCCGCGTCAACGACGGGGTCGTCGAGATCGCCGTCACCGATCAGGGCGAGGGGATTCCCGACGCCGATCAGAGCCGCATCTTCGAGCGCTTCTTCCGCGTCGACCAGGCGCGCTCGCGCGCCACGGGCGGCACGGGGCTCGGCCTCTCGATCGTCAAGCACGCGGTGCAGAACCACGGCGGCGATGTCCGCGTCTGGTCGCAGCCCGGGCGCGGCTCCACCTTCACCATCCGCCTGCCGCAGGCCGACGCCGCCCGCGTCCTCGCCACAGCCCAAGGAGAAACCGCACCGTGACCCGCATCCTGCTCGTCGAGGACGAGCCCTCGCTCAGCGAGCCGCTCGCCTTCCTGCTGCGCCGCGAGGGCTACGAGGTGGTCATCGCCGAGACCGGGACGGACGCCGTCGGCATCTTCGACCGCGACGGCGCCGACCTCATCCTGCTCGACCTCATGCTGCCGGGGATTCCGGGCACCGAGGTCTGCCGCGAGATCCGCACTCGCTCCAGCGTCCCCATCATCATGCTCACCGCGAAGGACTCGGAGGTCGACATCGTGGTCGGGCTCGAACTCGGTGCGGACGACTACGTGACGAAGCCGTACTCGAGCCGCGAGCTGCTCGCGCGCATCCGCGCCGTGCTGCGCCGTCGCACCGAGCCGGACATCGTCGACGATGGCGTGCTCGAGGTCGGCGACGTGCGCATGGACGTCGACCGCCACACCGTCAGCGTCTCGGGCACCGACACCCCCATGCCGCTCAAGGAGTTCGAGCTGCTCGAGCTGCTGCTGCGCAACGCGGGCCGTGTGCTGACGCGCGGCCAGCTCATCGACCGCGTGTGGGGCAGCGACTACTTCGGCGACACGAAGACCCTGGACGTGCACATCAAGCGAATCCGCTCGCGCATCGAGCGCAATCCGTCGGACCCGAAGATGCTGGTGACCGTTCGCGGGTTGGGCTATCGCTTCGAGTCCGAGTAACTCACCGGCTTCGCCCGCTACTGCGCGGCCGCGCTCGGAGCGAGCGTGGCGTAAGCGCCGATCTCGTTCGTGAGCACCGGCACATCGAGAGTGACGCCCTCGCCGCCGCTGCTCTGGAAGTAGAGCGGGACGAGCGAGCCCGGCTGGGCGTCGAGACCGGAGAAAGTGACGGTCGTCGTCGGGCCGATCACGGTGACCTGGCTGCCGCCGGTGAGGGCCACCGATTGCGTCAGCGC
Source organism: Gryllotalpicola sp. (assembly GCF_027352875.1). Classification (NCBI taxonomy): domain Bacteria; kingdom Bacillati; phylum Actinomycetota; class Actinomycetes; order Micrococcales; family Microbacteriaceae; genus Gryllotalpicola; species Gryllotalpicola sp. The sequence goes on along the minus strand of NZ_DAIEII010000036.1, from coordinate 12,067 downwards.
GGCATCGGCGTTCGGCTGCACCGTGACGGTGCCGCCCAGGACATCGGGCGAGACGAAGGTTGCCACGAGGTTCGCCGCGCCATTGCCGCCGTCGACCAGGAAGGCATTGCGCACGGCGATGCCATTGCCGAAGTTCCCGCTGACGCCGTCGCTGGCGACGTAGTGCTTGGTGGTGGCCTGCGGGGAGAGAAGGTTGCAGCCGGCGAGGCCGCCGGCGAGGCCGACGGAGAGGACGATGGATGCTGCGGCGCGTGCCTTCACGAAACCTCCGTAGGTGACAAATTCGGAATCGAGTCTAGTCCACGCCGACGGGCGGCCGAGGCGCCGGGATGCCCGGATCGGCGCGGTTCTGAGGCCGATCAGCCCCCCGGCGGCCCCGGTCGGCGTCGGCCCGCCGTGGTAGACTGGGCGTTGCTCTGAAAGGACCCCTTCATGCTCTTCGAGGTTGGCGAGACCGTCGTTTACCCCCATCACGGTGCAGCGACAATCACCGAAGTCAAGAAAAGGGTCATCAGGGGCGAAGAGAAGGTCTACCTCAAGCTCAACGTCACCCAGGGCGACCTGACCATCGAGGTTCCCGCCGACAACGTCGACCTCGTCGGCGTGCGCGACGTCATCGGCAGGGAGGGCCTCGACCGCGTGTTCGAGGTGCTGCGCGCCCCGTTCACGGAAGAGCCGACGAACTGGTCCCGCCGGTACAAGGCCAACCTTGAGAAGCTCGCCTCGGGCGACGTCATCAAGGTTTCCGAGGTCGTGCGCGATCTCTGGCGCCGCGATCAGGACCGCGGTCTCTCCGCCGGTGAGAAGCGCATGCTCGCCAAGGCGCGCCAGATCCTCATCTCCGAGTTGGCGCTCGCTGAGAAGACCGACGAGGAAAAAGCCTCGAATGTCCTCGACGAGGTGCTCGCGTCGTGATCCGTTTCCGCGCCGTCGCTGCTGCGGCGCGGGTGGCCCTGTCGGCTGCGCAGGTGACGTGCATGTTGCCGAACCGCCATGGCCGGTAGGGCGCGTTCGTTGCGTTGCGTGCCGGTGACGCGAGGATGACGGCATGACCCCGCGCGTGGGCATCGGCACGGACACCCATCGTTTCGGCGACGGGCCGCTGTGGCTGGCCTGCCTCGAATGGCCCGGTGAGCGCGGCCTGACCGGGCACTCCGACGGCGACGCCGCCGCGCACGCGATCGTCGACGCCCTGCTGTCAGCCGCTGGGCTCGGCGACATCGGCTCCGTCTTCGGGGTGGACGACCCGCGCTTCGCCGGAGCGCACGGCGAGGTGTTCCTCGCCGCGGCGCGGCGCATGGTCGAGGCGGCCGGGTTCCGCATCGGGAACGTCGTCGTCCAGGTCGTCGGCAACCGCCCCCGACTCGGACCGCGCCGGGCGGAGGCCGAGGGCGTGCTCGGCGGAATCCTCGGCGCGCCGGTCTCGGTCTCGGCGACGACGACCGATGGGCTCGGCCTCACGGGCCGCGGCGAGGGTCTGACGGCCGTCGCCACCGTGTTGCTGCATTCTTCGCCGCGCCCGTCTTAGCCGGGCGCGCATCCGCCGTAATCGCCGGATCACCATGGCCGGGTTGGTGCGTTCGTCGCCTCCGCCGCCCTACCGTAGGCGTATGGCGGCGATCGGCACCCTCACGCAGCAGCGCTGGCGCACGTTCTCCGACTGGCCGCTCGCGGGTGCGGCCTTCGTCTTCCTCGTCGCCTACGCCCTCGAGGTGCTGCTCGACCTGCGCGGTAGCGCGCGGGATGCCGCCGACATCGTCATGGGGGCGGTGTGGGTCGTCTTCATCGTCGACTACCTCCTCAACCTGTGGCTCGCTGAGCGGAGGTGGCACTGGTTCTGGCGCCATATCCTCGACCTGCTCATCGTCGTGCTGCCGATGTTCCGGCCGCTCCGGCTGCTGCGTCTCGTGCGCATCGTCGCGGTCGTCGACCGCATCGCCGGCGTGGCGTTCGGCCGGCGGATCCTCCTCTACATCTCCTCTTACACGGTGGCCGTCGTCTTCATCGCCTCGCTCGCCGAGCTCGACGCCGAGCGGGATGCGGCGGGGGCGACGATCCGCTCTTTCGGCGACGCACTGTGGTGGGCCTGCGCCACGATCACGACCGTCGGCTACGGCGACTACGTGCCGGTGACGGTCACGGGGCGCCTCGTCGCGATCGGTCTCATGGTCGTGGGCATCATCCTCATCGGCACGATCGCCGGCACGGCGGGCACCTGGATGATCTCGCGGTTCAGCGAGCAGGAGGAGTCCGACCTCAGAGCCGTCCGGCGTGAGCTCGCCGTCGTCGCCCGCGAGCTTCGGGCGCTGCGCACCGGCGTCCACGAAGGCGCACCGCCGCCCGAGACCGGCACCGTCACGCTCGAAGGGCCCGACGGACCGCCCGGTAAACTCGGCCCGTGACAGTGCGCCTCTACGACACCAAGGCTCAGGCCCTGCTCGATTTCGTGCCACTGGTGCCGGGCCATGTCGGCGTCTACGTGTGCGGTCCCACCGTCCAGTCGTCGCCGCACATCGGGCACCTGCGCAGCGCGCTGAACTACGACATCCTGCGCCGCTGGCTCGCCCATCGCTTCGGTGACGTCACGCTGGTGCGCAACGTCACCGACATCGACGACAAGATCCTGGTCAATGCCGCGGCGGCTCAGGCGGCCGGTTCGCGCGAGGAGTGGTTCGCGCTGGCCTACCGGTTCGAGCTGGAGTTCACGGCGGCGTACCGCGCCCTCGGAATCCTGCCGCCGACGTACGAGCCGCGCGCGACCGCGTCGATCCCTCAGATGCAGGAGCTCATCGGCCGGCTCATCGACCGCGGCCACGCCTACGCCGCCGCGGACGACTCGGGCGACGTGTACTTCGATGTGACGAGCTGGCCGGCCTACGGCGCGCTCACCCACCAGTCGGTCGACGACATGCAGGACGCCGCCGACGCCGACCCGCGCGCCAAGCGCGACCCGCGTGACTTCGCCCTGTGGAAGGGCCGTAAGGCCGACGAACCGGAGTCGGCGTCGTGGAACAGCCCCTGGGGGCCGGGCCGCCCCGGCTGGCACATCGAGTGCTCGGCGATGAGCGCGCGCTATCTCGGCCCCGCCTTCGACATCCACGGCGGCGGACTCGACCTGCGCTTCCCGCACCACGAGAACGAGCTCGCCCAGTCGAACGCGGCCGGCGACGCCTTCGCGCGCTTCTGGGTGCACAACGGACTCGTCAACGTGAACGGCCAGAAGATGTCGAAGTCGCTCGGCAACTCCATCTACGCCGCCGACCTGCTCGGTGCGGCCCGCCCGCTCGTCGTGCGCTATGCGCTGGGTTCGGCGCACTACCGCTCGACGATCGACTACACGGATTCCTCCCTCGCAGAGGCCGAGGCCGCCGTGTCGCGCATCGAGGGCTTCCTCGAGCGCAGCGGCCGCCGACTCGAGGGCACGCGGTTCACGACGGCCGCTGTGCCGGCCATCCCCGACGAGTTCGGTGAGGCGATGGACGATGACCTCGGCGTGCCGCAGGCGATCGCCGTGCTGCACGAGACGGTGCGCGAGGGCAACACCGCCCTCGACGCAGAGGATCTCGGCACCGCGGCCGCCGCACGCGGCAAGGTGCTCGGCATGACCGCGGTGCTCGGCATCAGCCCGAACGAGTGGGCGGACGAGTCCGGCACCGCGGCCGCCGATGCGCTCGGCGCGCTCGTGACTAGGCTTCTCGACGAGCGCCAGGCCGCGCGCGCGGCGAAGGACTTCGCCGTCGCCGACCGGGTGCGCGACGAGCTTCTGGCTGCCGGCATCCAGATCGCAGACACTCCCAGCGGATCGAGGTGGAGCCTTGGCGACAAATAGGAAGGGCACCGGTGGGCATGGCCGCAAGGCCCTCGCCGGCAAGGGCCCGACGCCGAAGGCGGAGGACCGCGAATACCACCCCGCGCACCGTCGCAAGCAGCTCGCCGAGCGGGCGGCGGCCAACGTCGCGAAGCGCGGCGGTGCCGATGCCGGGGCGTTCGGCGCGTCGGGGCGACGCCCCCAGGGCACCGACGACACCGAGATCGTCACCGGGCGAAACTCCGTGCTCGAGGCGCTGCGGGCCAAGATCCCGGCGATCGCGCTGTACATCGCGGCGAAGGTCGACATCGATGATCGCGTGAAGGAGTCCCTCGCGCTCGCGACGCATCGCGGCATCCCCGTGCTCGAGGTCATGCGGCCGGAGATCGACCGGATGGCCGGGCGCGACGCCGTGCACCAGGGCATCGCGCTCAAGGTGCCGCCCTATGCGTACGCGCACCCGCAGGAGCTGCTCGACTCCGTCCTCGAGAAGGGGCTCACGCCGCTGCTCGTCGCCCTCGACGGCGTCACCGACCCGCGCAACCTCGGGGCGATCATCCGCTCGACGGCGGCGTTCGGCGGTCAGGGCGTCATCGTGCCGCAGCGCCGCTCGGCGGGGGTCAACGCCGCGGCCTGGAAGACCTCGGCGGGCGCCGCGGCGCGCACTCCGGTCGCGATGGCGGCGAACCTCACCCAGACGCTCAAGGATTACCAGAAGCGCGGGCTGTTCGTTCTCGGCCTCGACGGCGGCGGCGACACCCCGCTGCCCGGCCTCGCTCTCGCCGACCGTCCGGTCGTCGTCGTCGTGGGCAGTGAGGGCAAGGGGCTGTCGCGGATCGTCACCGAGACCTGCGACCAGGTCGTGTCCATCCCGATCAGCGCCGTCGAGTCGCTCAACGCCGGCATCGCGGCATCCGTCGCCCTCTATGAGATCGCGAAGCTCCGCGCGGGTCGATCGAGCTAGCCGGCCGCCCCCGACTGGCCCCAAAAGACCCCCTCTGCGGCGACGAGGGCGAGGAAGGCGAAGAAGCCCGCGACGGCTCCTAGCCGGGGTGGAGGCGCCGGGTCACACCGTGGCCCGCCAGTCGCCGTCGGAGCCGGGCGGGTCGGGCGGATCGGCCAGCGCGATGGCCTCCGTGGGCACGGCGATGACCGTCGCCTCGTCCCGGCGGTGACGCAGCACGGTGCTGATGTAGCTCTGCACCGCCTCGGCCAGCGGCACATTCCGCTTCTGGTCCTGCGAGATGAACCAGCGGTGGTCGAGGAGCTGGTGGAACACCTCGGCAGGCTCGAGCTTGCCGCGCAGCTCGACCGGGATGCTGCGCACCACCGGCTCGAACACGCGTGTCAGCCACTCCTGGGCGATGGCCTCCTCGTCGGCGCCCGGTCGGGCGTGCGTCACCGCGTAGCCGTCGAGGTCGTTGAGCAGGCGGCGGGCCTGGTTCTCGCCGGCGTCGAGGCCGGTGAGCCGGAGCAGGCGGCGCTGGTGGTGTCCGGCATCCACCACCTTGGGCTGGATGCGCACCGTCGAGCCCTCGTCGCCGGTGACGATCGTGAGTTCCCCGATGTCGAAGCCGAGGTCGTTGAGCCGCCCCACGCGCTCGGTGATGCGCCAGCGCTCGTCGGCGTCGAAGGTCTCGCTCTCGGTGAGTTCGGTCCACAAGGAGTGGTAGGCGTCCGCGATGCCGCGCGAGATGGCGACCGGGTCGAGGTCGTCGGACGCCCGCCCCCCGGCCTCGAGGTCCATGAGCTCGCCTGCGATGTTGACCGTCGCGATCTCGAGGTCGTGCTCCCGCTGACCCGAGGAGAGGCCGGATTCATGGAGCTCGCCGGTCTCCGCGTCGACGAGGTAGGCGGCGAAGGCCCCGGCATCCCGCCGGAACAGCGTGTTGGACAGCGAGACGTCGCCCCAGAAGAAGCCGACCATGTGCAGTCGCACGAGCAGCACGGCGAGCGCGTCGACGAGGCGCGTCGCGGTATCGGGGCGCAGCGTCCGCGAGAACACCTGCCGGTAGGGCAGCGAGAACTTGAGGTGCCGCGTCACGAGGCACGGCATGAGCGCCTCGCCCGTCGCGGCGGTGCGCCCGGTGACGACCGCGACCGGCTCGACGCAGGGGATGTCGAGGCGCTGCAGGGTGCCGAGCATCTCGTACTCGCTCTGGGCGAGTCCCGCCGTCGTCTCCTTGACGGCGGCGACGTACCCTGACAGATTCGCGAACCGCACGAGGTGCCGCGAGATGCCCTTGGGCAGTTGCGCGATGGTGTCATTCGCCCAGTCCTCGAGCGGGAGCCGCCAAGGCAGATCCAGCAGGGCCGGATCCACCGTGGCAGACGTGATGGAGAGCGAGTCGGGCACGGTGCCTAGTCGACGATGGCGCCGCCGATGCGCCCGCCCGTCTCCACGTTGAAGATGTGGACGTGCGCCGGCTTCAGCCGGATGACGACGGTCTCGCCGCCGCTCGGGCGGTCGCGGCCGTCGATGCGGGCGACGACGTCGCTGCGCTGTCCCGAGCGTTCGGCGTGACCAGAGAGGTAGCCGTCGGCGCCGAGCTCCTCGACGATGTCGACGTGCACCTCGAGGCCGTGCTCGGCCGCGGCGGAGAGCACGACGTCCTCGGGGCGGATGCCGATCGTGACCTCGTTGCCGGCGCCGGCGAGCAGCGCGGCATCCACGGGGATGAGCTGCGTGCCGAACTGCACCCCGCCCTCGACGACGTCGACCGTGAAGAGGTTCATGGCCGGGCTGCCGATGAATCCGGCGACGAAGACGTTGATCGGGTTCGAGTAGAGCTCGCGCGGGGTGCCGACCTGCTGCAGCACGCCGTCCTTGAGCACGGCGATGCGGTCGCCCATCGTCATCGCTTCGGTCTGGTCGTGCGTGACGTAGACCGTGGTGACGCCGAGGCGGCGGGTGAGTTGCGAGATCTGGGTGCGGGTCTGCACGCGCAGCTTCGCGTCGAGGTTGGACAGCGGCTCGTCCATGAGGAAGACCTGGGGGCTGCGCACGATCGCGCGGCCCATGGCGACGCGCTGGCGCTGGCCGCCGGAGAGCGCTTTGGGCTTGCGCCCCAGATACTGCTCGAGGTCGAGCATCTTGGCCGCCTCGAGGACGCGCCTCTCGCGTTCCTCCTTGCGCACTCCGGCGATCTTGAGTGCGAAGCCCATGTTCTCGGCCACCGTCATATGCGGGTAGAGCGCGTAGTTCTGGAACACCATCGCGATGTCGCGATCCTTCGGGGCGACGTCGGTGACGTTGCGATCGCCGATGAGGATGTCGCCCTCATCGAGCTCCTCGAGGCCGGCGAGCATGCGCAGTGCCGTGGACTTTCCAGAGCCGGACGGGCCGACCATGACGATGAACTCGCCATCGGCGATCTCGAGGTTCAGCTTGTCGACGGAGGGGCGGGTGTTCCCCGGGTAGATCCGGGTGGCGTGGTCGAAGACGACGGACGACATGACGGTAGTTCTCCTCACCGGCAGGCACGTGCCGGACGATCCGCAGTGAGTGGGAGTTGTGCGGCCCCGGGGCTGGTGCCATGCTAGGGCATCAGGTCGCGCGCCGATCCGGCGTCCCGTTCGGGGGATTGCCAGGAGCGCCGACCTAGGATCGAAAGGCTCTACCCCCGGCGCCCGCCCCCGCGCCGCCCTTCGAAAGCGACTTTATGACTGACCTTCCGCCGCGCGCGGACCGGCCGGCTAACGGCGAGCGCCGTGCCGCCGCCCGCGAGAAGGCCCGCCGACTGCGCGACGACCAGGCCAAGCGCGATCGCCGCCGCGGCTGGCTGACCTGGGTCGGCATCGCCGTCGGCATCGCCGTCATCGGCACCGTCATCGGGGTCGTCATCAGCACGAGCGTCCGCCCGCCGCAGTCGGGGCCGGCGAACATGAGTTCCGACGGCATCCTCATCGGCACGGGCCTCAAGGCCGAACGCTCTGCGCCGCTCGCGGCGCACGCGACCCCGACGCCCAATCCGGTGAGCACCGCGGGCCAGACCGTGACCATCGTCGAGTACGTCGACTACCTCAGCCCGCTGGGCGCGCAGTTCACCGCCGCCAACAGCGACCAGCTCAGCGCTCTCGTGAAGTCGGGCGCCGCGACCGTCGAGATCCACCCGCTGCCGCTGACGACGGAATCCGGGGATGCCGCGCTGCACGCCGTCAACGCCGCTGCCTGCGTGGCCAACTTCGACCCCGACAACTTCTGGACGTACCACAAGGACGTCTTCGCCAGCCAGCCACCGCCCGGCGGCGTGCTGTCCGACGGCGACCTGCAGCAGATCGCCGTCGAGGCGGGCGCGACGAGCAAGGACGTTGCTGCCTGCATCGCCGACCACCGCTACGACAGCTGGGCGCAGGATGCCGCAGGCCGGGCCCTGGAGGGCCCGCTGCCGAACTCCGACACCGCCGCGCTCGGCACGAATACGCTGCTCGTCGTGGTGAATGGCAAAACTTATACGGGCTCGCCCACGAGCGCGCAGGACTTCCGCGTGTTCATCCAGCTCGCCCAGAGCAGCGCATACAGTACCGCCTCGCCGCAGCCGAGCGCCACGAGCACGCCGTCGCCGTCCGCGTCGACCACCGTGGGTTTCACCAGTGGCACCGGCACCAAGTGACAGGATGAAATCATGCTGAAGACAGCGCCCGCCGTCGCGGGTTCCCGGATCGTCGGTATCGGCCACTTCCAGCCGGAGAAGGTGCTCACCAACTTCGACCTCGCCACGATCGTCGACACGAACGACGAGTGGATTCGGCAGCGCACCGGCATCGTCGAGCGTCACATCGCCTCCGCGGAGGAGACGGTTCCGGTGATGGCCGCCGCCGCCGCGCGTCACGCGCTCGCGGATGCCGGCCTCGGTGTCGACGACATCGACCTCTGGGTGGTGACGTCAACCTCGGCGCTCGACCACAGCCCCAACATGGCTGGCCGGGCCGCCGCGATCCTGGGCGCGACGAACAGCCCTGCCATCGTCGACGTCAACGTCGCCTGCTCGGGCTTCGAGCACGCGTTGGCGATCGCCGACAACGCGATCCGCGCCGGCAGTGCGACGCGCGCTGTCGTCATCGGCGCCGAGAAGCTCAGCGACATCACCGACTGGACGGATCGCACGACCTGCGTGCTCATCGCCGACGGCGCGGGCGCCTTCGTCATCGAGGCATCCGACGAGGTCGGCATCGGCCCGGTCGTGTGGGGCAGCGAGACCGAGATGGAGCGCGCCGTCGTCGTCGAGCGCTCCAACGGCAACAAGTTCACCCAGGACGGGCGGATGATCCTGCGCTGGGCGCTGAGCAAGTCGGCCGACATCGTGCGCTCGGCCGTCGCCACGGCGGGGCTCGACATGGCCGACATCAAGGTCTTCGTGCCCCATCAGGCCAATCTGCGCATCATCGAGCCGATCGTCGGCCAGCTCGGCTTCGAAGACGACACCGTGATCGTCACCGACATCGTGGTCTCGGGCAACACCTCGGCGGCGAGCGTCCCGCTCGGCTTCTCGAAGTGGTGGCACGAGGGCAGGATCCCGGCCGGCGCTCCGGCACTGCTGTTCGGCTTCGGCGGCGGCTTCGCCTGGGCCGGCCAGGTCGTGATGACGCCGTCGCGCTGAGACCGGCCCTGGAGCGCCGAATAGACTTGGCGCGGTCGCCGGCTTAGCTCAGTTGGTAGAGCAGCTGTCTTGTAAACAGCAGGTCGTGAGTTCGAGTCTCACAGTCGGCTCGCGTTCTCGAGGTGGCTGGCGACGCGACGCGATGCGTCACGCAGTTCACGCCGGACTGGGGGACTCTCGTTCGCCAATCGCCAAGAACTGCGATTCTTTCGCCGTGCAGCGCGGAAATTCACCCGGTATGCGCGCTTAGCGTGAAAGCCGTGACTCTCACCGTCGAAGACACGAACCGTGCCGCCCCCGCCGTCCCCGACCGCAACATCGCCATGGAACTGGTCCGCGCGACCGAGGCCGCGGCCATCCGCGCGTCCTCGTGGGTCGGCAAGGGCCGCAAGAACGATGCCGACGGCGCGGCCGTCGACGGCATGAGGGCGTTCCTCTCCACGGTCCACTTCGACGGTGTCGTCGTCATCGGCGAGGGCGAGAAGGACAACGCACCCATGCTCTTCAACGGAGAGCACGTCGGCGACGGCCTGGGGCCGTCGTGCGACATCGCCGTCGACCCCGTCGAAGGCACCTCGCTCACCGCGGCCGGGCGCCCCAACGCGCTGTCCGTGCTCGCCGTCTCCGACCGCGGCTCGATGTACGACCCATCGGCGGTGTTCTACATGGACAAGCTCGTCGCAGGTCCGGAGGGCGTCGGCGTCGTCGACATCCGCAATCCGATCGCCGAGAACATCCGTGCGCTAGCGAAGGCCAAGCGCAAGAGCGTCGACGACATCCGGGTGGCTGTGCTCGACCGCCCTCGGCACGAAAAGCTGATCGCTGAGATCCGCGAGGCCGGCGCCGGCGTGCACCTCCTGCTTGACGGCGACGTCGCAGGCGGCATCACGGCGGCGAGCTACGACTCGCCCGTCGACCTGTGCGTGGGTATCGGCGGTTCACCCGAAGGCATCATCACCGCCTGCGCGGTGAAGGGTCTCGGCGGTCTGATTCAGGGCGTCCTCGCTCCTCGCGACGACGCAGAGCGGCAGAAGGCGCTCGACGCCGGGCACGTGCTCGACCGCGTGCTCGAGGCCGATGACCTCGTCAGGGGTGACAACACGTACTTCGTCGCGACGGGCATCACGTCCGGCGACCTCGTGCGCGGCGTCGAGCGCACCAGCCGCGTCATCCGCACCGAGTCGCTGGTTCTGCGCTCGGCCTCGGGCACGGTGCGCCGTGTCATCTCGGAGCACCTTCCGGCGAAGTGGTGACGAATCAGCCTTGCGAGTGCCGCTCGAGGAACTCGTAGAGTTCGTTGTCGTCGACGCCGGGGAACTCGCCCTCCGGCAGCGGCGAGAGCACATGCGCATGCAGGCGGGCGCTCGGCCAGGCGTTGCCCGACCAGTGCGAGGCGAGGTCGGTGGGCGGGTTCCGGCAGCACTCCGGGTCGGGGCAGAAGGACTTCGCCCGGTTCGTCGTCTCGCGCCCGCGGAACCACTTCGCATCGTCGAAGGGCACTCCGAATGTGATGGAGAAGGCTTCGCTTCCCGCCGTTCCCGTCTGGGTCGAGCACCAGAAGGTGCCCGCTGGGGTGTCGGTGTACTGGGAGATCTCGGTGGTGTGGGATGCCTGACTCAGCGCCGAGCGCGCGATCCACTTCCGGCAGGCATACTGTCCCTCGACAGCGCCGGTCACGTCGGTCGGCAGGGGCAATCCGTCGTTCTCGTACGCCCGGTAGATGGCACCGTCGTCGCCGACGCGCAGGAAGTGCACGCGCAGGTCGAGGTGGCGGGTGGCCAGGTTGGTGAAGCGCTGCGCGGCGGATTCCTGGGTGACGCCGAACGCGTCCCGGAAGTCCTCGACGGCGAGTTCGCGGTTCTTCTTCGCCTGGGCGAGGTAGGCGACCGCCGCCGACTCCGGCATGAGGCAGCATGCGGCGAAGTAGTTGATCTCGAGGCGCTGGCGCAAGAAGTTCTCGTAATCGCCAGGGGGAGTGTGGCCGAGTACGCGATGCGCGATCGCCTGCAGCGCCATCGAGCGCAGGCCGTGACCGCCGGGAATCGACGAGGGCGGCAGGTAGATCTTGCCGCCGGGCAGATCGGTGATGCTGCGCGTCGAGCGCGGCAGGTCGCTGACGTAGATGAGCGTGAAGCCGAGCTGCTCGGCCATGATGCTCACCTCGCGATGGGTGAGTGCGCCGGAGGTGTGGCCGGTCTTGGCGACGAGCTGCTCGGCGGTCCTCTCGATCTCGGGAAGGTAGTTGTCGCGCTCGCGCATCCAGGCGCGCAGCTCGGTGTTGGCCCGGCGCGCCTCCTCCGGGGTCGCGATCTTCTCGGATGCCGCCCGCGCGAGCTCGCGGTGCAGGCCGACGAGCGCCTCGAGCATGGGCGTGGGGGTTCCGCGGGGCACCTTGACGACGGGAAGATTCGTCTTGGCGTAGAGGCTCGATCGCTGGTAGCGGGCGAGCTCGAGCTCGAGGGCGCTGCGTTCGTCCGGCGGCTCGCTGCGCAGCAACTCAGCGAGCTCGACGCCGAGGGCCTCGCCGATGCGGGTGAGCAGCGAGAGCTTCGGCTCGCGCTTGCCGTTCTCGATGAGCGAGAGCTGACTGGGCACGGTGTCGACGAGTTCGCCGAGCCGGTCGAGCGTCAATCCGCGCTGCGTGCGGTAGTGGCGGATG
>NZ_DAIEII010000023.1:0-31785 GCF_027352875.1 Gryllotalpicola sp. | reverse complement strand
GCAGATCCCCCGGACCACACCCGATCCGGTCTCTCAACTGCCGCTATATACCGCCGCTCTCAGCGCATTGACCTTGGGTGGCCGTCCGAGGGGCTATGTGAAGTTGTCACCGCGCAAGAGCGCGGAAGATCACGGAGCTAGGTGCCCGAACGCGGCCGAGTCGGCTCAGAACCGCTCTTCGAAAGCGCGTCGATGTAGGAGCGATCGAAGAGGTAGACCCCGGTCTTGCCGGGCATCCTTCCGACGGTCGTGTATTTGCCGGACTTCACACCTCGGGTGACCGTCGCGCGGTCAATGCCGAGAAGTGCTGCGGCCTCGGCCGATCCGATGAGGTTGTCACCCTTTTGCATGATGCGAGTCTTGCACATTGCAAAAGTCAATGCAAGTGAAAATTGCTGCGTGTCGCAAAACATCTTGTCCATTGCAAAAGGTTGTGCGACGATGAGGGCCATGAGCATCGCACACGAAAAGCTCCGCGAGCAGCTTGCAATCAACCAAGGCGACTGGCTCCGCAAAGCCCTCGGCCTTCACGACGTCTCGTCCAACGAAATGGCCGAGTACCTCGGCGTGTCACGCACGACGATCAGCAACTACCTCAACGGCCGCACCAAACCCAACCGAGCCACACTGCGCGAATGGGCTATCAAGACTGGGGCGCCTCTCGTCTACCTACAGACCGGCGCCCTCCCGGACAACCCCGACGACGGACTCAAATCTTTGGATTCCCCGCAAATAACGGAACGATAACTAGACGGCGTTACCGTTCCGTTATAAGTTCAATTCAGCGTCAGTTGTCTGCTGTGGCGACAGACGCGGAATGTGATTGCAGGACACTCTTGGTGCAAGGGGGAGGGGCCCGGCCGCCGGCGATAGGCGGCCGGGCCCCTTGTCATTCCTGACGATGCTGGGAGCGCAGAAGTCCGTGCGCCCGTATCGTGTTTCGGGTGACCGACCGTGCCACCGCCGTCGCCGCCTGGGAGGCACTGCTGCGCGCCCAGGTCGCCGTCATGCGCCGACTCGGAACAGACTTCTCAGGACTCGAGGTGTCGTTCAACGAATACGACGCGATCTACATCCTCATGCGCAGCCCGGACCGGTCGCTGCGCCTGCGCGACCTCAACCGCAACGTACTGCTCGCCCAGCCGAGCGTCAGCCGGCTCGTCGACCGGCTCGCCGCGCGCGGCCTCGTCGAAAAGCTGCCCGACCCGACCGACGCCCGCGGCACGGTCATCGCGCTGACGGATGCCGGGCTCGAGGTCTTCCGGCGCGTCACGCGCATCCACGCCGCGTCGATCGAGCGCCTCGTCGGGCAGGCGCTCAGCGACGACGAGGCGGCGGCGATCATCAAACTCTGCACCGAGCTGCGCGACAGGCTGCCGCCGGAGGAGTGAGCCGGATCAGCCGGTCGTCGCGATGCACTGACCGGTCGAGACAGCCTTGCCGGAGAGCTTCGCCGCCTTCGCGAGCGTCGGCGCGATCTCCTTGAGCGTCAGCGCATAGCCGGTCTGGGCGTCGCTGAGCGAGCGCGCGAAGACCATGCCGACGACGTCGCCCCGGGAATCCAGCAGCGGACCGCCCGAGTTTCCCGGCTGCAGGATGGTCCGCAGCGAGTACACCTCGCGCGAGACGCCCCGACCGCCGTAGATGTCCTTGCCGTCGGCCGTGATGACCGCGCGGACACGCGCCGGGGACACCTGATAGGGGCCGCCCTCGGGGAATCCCGCGGCGTAGGCCTGGTCGCCGACCGCGAGTGCGGCGCCGTCGGCGATCGCGGGAAGGGGCAGGGCGGCGACCTTGAGCACCGCGATGTCGATGTCGGGGTCGTACCACTCGACCGTCGCCGGGCGCTTGACGCCGTCGAAGCCGACCGTGACGGAGGTGGCGCCCGCGACGACGTGCGCGTTCGTGATGACGGTGCCGCCCGCCTCGACCCAGCCGGTGCCGGTCGACGTCGTGCCGCAGGCGTGCTGGTCAGCAACAACCTCGAGGACGGAGAGGGAACTCCTGGCGAGCGCCGCCGGAACCTGCAGTGAAGGGGCGGCGACCTGCGGAATCGACTCCAGCGCGCTGCCGAACACTTGGGGCAGACCGGATGCCTGGAATGCCGCGCCGAGCTGGCCGACGACGCCGGAGACGCCGATCGGCGCGATCCGGTCGATCGTCGTGACGACGGTGGAACTCTTCGCGAAGTCGGCGAGCGGCTGCAGGCGCATCGTCTGAACGATGCCCGAGAGCAGCCAGATGACCGCCGCCCAGGTGAGCACGCCGATGACGGCGCCGACCAGACGGTTGAGCGTGGTGGCGAACGGCACCAGCTTCACGGCGCGGGTGACGACGCCGGCGAGCATGATGAGCAGCGCGTTGAAGACGGCGGCGCAGAGCAGCACGAGGATGAGCGAGATGATCGCCCGCAAGGCCGGGTCCGCCCAGCCCGCCGTTGTCATGAAGGTGGCGAGCTGGGGGGCGAGCAACACGCCGAGCCACAGGCCCGCCGCCCAGCCGAGGGCCGCGGCGAGCGCGACGATCGCCCCGCTGCGCCAGGCGCGCCACACCGAGAGCACGCCGAACACCACGAGGACGACGTCCACCCACACCTGCATGCGGTCCAGCCTGCCATCTGCGCAGTGCGAGTCGGCGTGGCACCCGGACGGTCCCCGCGGATTCGGAGCTTTCAGGCGCCACCGCTTCAGGGCTGCACGGCGTGCGGGGCCCAGATCGCGAGGCCGATGAAGACGACGCCGGCGCCGAGGAGCGCGCCGGCCAGGAGGTGCCGGTGGTTGAAGCGGGCGATGCGCTCGTAGCCGCGCGTCGCCCACTCGGCGAGCCGCGGAATCCGGTGCCACAGATACGCGAGCGCGAGGTACGGTCCGACGAGGGCGGCGAGGAACAACAGGTAGGCGAGCGCCTGCACGGCCAGGTCCGCGCTGACCTGGGTGAGGAGGCGACCGGTCACGTACATGGTGGCGAGCCCGCTCACACCGATGACCGCGTTGGCGAGTCCGATGCCGAACAGCCGCTGCGGGTGCGACTCGTGCAGCCGGGGCGGCTCGATCGGTGTCCGAGGTCGGTGCGGGCGCACTGCCACGACGATGCCGACGACGAGGAACGCCGCCCCGGCGACGTAGTCGGCGGCCTCCGTGAGCATGAGCTCGCCGACCTGCCCGCCCAGCACGGTGGCCAGCGTGTCCGGATCGGCGATCCGGAACACGACGAGCGCCAACGTCGAGCCGAAGGCGAGACCTCCTGTGAGGAAGAGCAGTGCGGTCCACGACTGGCGGACGCGGGTCAGCAGGTACACGGTCACGCCGTAAAGGCTCGGGCTGAAGCCCATCACGAAGCCCAGGGCGACGACGCCGACAACGGCGCCGAGGCTGCGCAGGACCACGGCTCCGATCATGCCCCACTATCGCAGGGCTGGCAGGAACAGCCCCCGGTGCACCCATAATGGGGTGGCGACGAGCCGGTCGGAGGGAGATGGCGATGAAGCGGATCATGGCGGCCGTTGCGCTGGTGTGCGCTGCTGCGCTCGGGACGCCGATCGCCGCATCCGCGGCCCCGAAGCCTGCGGTGCTGGCCACCGCGCTCCCGGCGGGCACGGTGAGCATCACCGGCATCACCACGCTCGGGCGCACCTGGACTGCGACCCCGAAGAGCTGGCCGAGCGGCACACGGTTCACCTACGCCTGGTACGACGGCACCACCAAGATCGGTACCGCCCGCACGTATTCGCCGACATCGTCCCGTCTCGGCCACTCGATCACCGTCGTCGTCGGGGGCAGCGGCACCGGTGTCTACACCGGCAGCGTCTCGGTGAGGAGCGCGATCGTGCGGGTGCAATCCGCCAGCCCTCTCTACGGCGTCCCGTGGCCGTGGGCGGCGGATGACGGCACCAACTGGGATGCCGGACTGACGGCCGCGTACCGGTCGTCGTCGAGGGCCGACAAGAAGCAGCTCGCGAAGATCCTCACACAGCCGCGAGTGGTGTGGTTCACGTCGGCGCAGAGCCCCGCCTGGACCGCAGCCGCGCTCCAGCACTACATCGCGGCGACGCAGAAGGGCGATAAGCGCGCCCTGGTGCAATTCGCGGTGTTCGGGGAGTTCCCGGATTCCGCGGGCGGCGAGGCCGGACGCAACACGCCGCTCACCAGCAGGCAGAAGACCGCATACCGCACCTGGATCGACGCGATCGCGAGGGCGCTCGGGCAGACCAAAGCGGCGATCATCCTGGAACCCGACCTCGCGCTCGACGCGCCACCGAACAACGCGGGCGACGAGAGGGTCGCCGACCCCGCCGCGCGCGAGGCGCTCGTGCGGTATGCGGCGCAGAAGCTCGCCGGCGACAAGAACGCAGCGATCTACCTCGACGCCGGCGACTCGGACTGGCTCGCCGTGAGCAAGGAGGTGCCGGTGCTGAAGGCCGCCGGCATCCAGTACGTGCGCGGCTTCGCGCTCGGTGCGACGCACTACGCCTCGATCGCCGACGCCGTCTCCTACGGCACGGCGCTCGCGGGTGCTCTGAAGAAGGCCGGCTTCCCCTCCAAGCACTTCGTCGTCGACACCGCGGACAACGGCAAGGCGTTCACCTGGCTCCGATACAACGCGAAGTACGGAGCCGCCTCCTTCGACAACGCGAAGGCGTGCGCATCGAAGACCTCGCCGCCGCCGTGCGTGACGCTCGGGGCGAAGCCGACATACCGGGTCGCCGACTATGCGGCCGCACACCTCACTGCGGCGCAGAAAACCAAAGCGGCAACCTACGTCGACGGATTCCTCTGGTTCGGCCGGCCGTGGCTCGACTACCAGGCCTGGCCCTTCGACAAGGCTCGCGCCGTCAAGGTCGCCGCAACGACGCCGTTCCAGTAAGCGCAGGCGTCAGCGCGCCCACACGCGTTCCCCGCCGAGCCACGTCTCCCGCACCCCGGTACGCGCGATCTCGTCGGCCGGGCCGCCGAACGGGTCCCGGTCGAGGACCGCGAGGTCGGCGAGCGCACCGACTTCGAGTCGTCCGGAGTCGTCATAGCCGAGCGCAGCAGCCGAGCCGGCGGTGTACGCCGCGAGCGAGGTGGCAAGGTCGATCGCCTGCTCGGGGTGCAGGATCGGATCGGGTGTCCTGCCGATCTCGGCGCGGTTGACGGCGACATGGATGGCAGCGAACGGATCGGCCCGGGTGACCGGCCAGTCGCTGCCCTGGGCGAGGCGGGCACCGGAATCCCGCAGCTCGCGCAGCGGATACTGCCGATCGAAGGTGTAGTCGTCGACGAACGGCCGGGTCAGCTCCAGGTCGCCCTCATCGAGGGCGGCCCACAGGGTCTGCAGGTTGGCGATCGCACCGAGGCGCGCGAAGCGTGGGACATCCTGCGCGGCGACGAACTGGAGGTGGGCGAGCTGGTGGCGCTGCTGGGTCGGGCCGCCCGGAATCGCGTCGAGCGCGTCGAGCGCGGCGGTGACCGCACGATCGCCGAGAGCGTGGAAGTGCACGCTGAACCCGGCGGCGTCGAGGGCGGCCACAGAGTCGGGCAGCGCGGCAGGGTCGACGAAGGTGAGGCCGAGGTTGCCGGTGGCGTGGCCGTGGCCGTCGAGGTACGGGTGCGAGAGCGCGGCCGTGAAGTTCTCGACGACGCCGTCGATCATGATCTTGACGTGGTCGCTGCGCAGCACGTCGGGCCGGCGGAGGGATTCCAGGCGGTCGCGCCTCGCGACGAGATCGGCGATCTGCTCGGCGCCGCGGTCGCGCTCCCACCACAGTGCGGCGGTGACACGGGCGCGCAGCACGTCGCGTTCGACGGCGTCGACGTACGCGCCGAAGATGTCGCTGACGCTGGCCGTGGAACCGACCCAGGCATCCTGCCAGCCGGTGATGCCGAGCGAAAGATAGTGGTCCTGCGCCGCGAGAAGCCCGCGCACGGCGACGTCGCGGTCGACCTGCGGCAGCACGTCGTAGAGCAGGTTCGAGGCGCCTTCGTGGAGGTATCCGGTCGGCTCACCGTGCGCATCGCGTTCGACGATGCCGTCGGCGGGGTCGGGGCTCGATGCGGTGATGCCGGCGCGGTGGAGTGCCGCGGAGTTCGCCCAGGTGCCGTGGTGGTCACGACTCTGCAACGCAGCGGGACGGTCGGACACGACGGCGTCGAGCATCTGGCGCGTCGGGCGGCCGCCCGGGAAGTGCGCCATCGTCCACCCGCCGCCGAGGATCCAGGGCTGGGCGGGGTTGGCCGCGGCATAGACCGCGACGAGTGCGACGGCGGCGGCTGCGTCGGCGGCCCCGGTGAGATCGCACTGCAGCATCTCGACCCCGCCGAGGACGGGGTGGGCGTGCGCGTCGAGGAACGAGGGGATGAGCAGACCGCCCTGCAGATCGACGATCTCATGCGCGTCGGTGCCGATCCGGTCCGCGGCCCCGACGGCGACGATGCGGCCGTCGGCGACGGCGAGCGCTCCCGGACGCGAGGAGTCCCAGCCCGAGGTGAAGAGCCGGCCACCGGTGAAGACGACGTCGAACATGCTCCGACGCTATCGGTGCAACGGCGGCGCAGGCCTCAGAGCGGATCCAGAGGCCTCGAAGGTAACCCTTAGGTCACGGCAAATAGAGTTGACCCGTGAGGATCGCCGCAGGATTCCCATTCGATGCCGATCGGGGGTTCTCGGCGGTGCGACCGGCGATTCGACCGCCCCGGCGACGACGCGGATGGGGCCGCCGATGACGGCGGTGGCGACCGCGGTCGATGCTGCGGCGCAGCCGGCCGACGTGACGCCCGGGCCGAACCGTCGGCACCTCTGGCTGCTGTCGGGCATCGTGGCGGTGGCGGCCGCACTGTACGCCGTTGTCGCGGCATCCGGCGGGTACTCCGACTATTACGCCGCCGCCGCGAAGAGCATGTCGACGAACTGGACGGCGTTCGCATTTGGCGCGTTCGACCCTGGCGCGACCATCACTCTCGACAAGCTCTCCGGCTTTCTGCTGCCCCAGGCGATCTCGGTGAGGCTCTTCGGCTTCAGTCCCGTTGCGCTCGCGATCCCGCAGATCCTCGAGGGCCTGACGACGATCACGGCGACGTACTTCGTGGTGCGTCAATGGGTCGGCTCCGCCGGCGGCCTGTTCGCGGCGGCGGCGATGGCCCTCACCCCCGTCCTCGCGGCGACCTTCGTGCATCCCATGGAGGATGCGATGCTCACCATGTGCACTGTGCTGGCCGTGCTGGCCTGGCAGCGCACGGTCCACCGTGACGGGCTCCGTTGGCTGCTGCTCGCTGGGGTTCTCGTCGCCGTGGGATTCCAGGCGAAGATGATGCAGGCCTGGCTGGTGCTGCCCGCCATGGCCGTGACCTATTTCGTGATCTCGACGACGAGTCTCGGCCGGCGCATCCGGAATCTGATCATCGCCCTCGGCGCGACGGTGGCGTGCTCGTTCGGCTGGGTGACGGCGATCGCCTTGGTGCCCCCGGCGGCGCGGCCCTTCATCGACGGAACGACCAACAACAACCCGTTCACCATGGTCATCGGCTACAACGGCGTCAACCGGTTCGTGGCCGGACTCATGCCGGGCACGCCGATGCTGCCCGCCCTGCCGGCGCGCGCTTCGGTCGACATGGCACAGGTCGGGCTCGTGCCGGGCCTCCTCGGCCACACCCCGCTGAAGTTCTTCATCCCCGTCTACGCCGCCCAGATCAGCTGGTTGTTCCCCCTCGCCGCGGCGGGACTCGTCCTCGCCTGGATCGCCCTGAAGACGGGGCGACCGGCCGTCTCGGACCGGCGGATGCTGCTCGCCGCGACGCTCTTCAGCGGAGTCTTCGTCGTCACCCTCCTCCTCGTGCTGGGCACCATGAGCCTCCCGCACACCGCCTACCTGGCCAGCATGGCCCTGCCGATCTCGGGGCTCAGCGCCATCGCTCTCGTGCTTCTGCGCAAAACACTTCGCCTCTCCTCCCGGCTGCGGTTCTTCCCCGCGATCGTGGCTGCCGTGCAGACGGCGTGGACGGTCGTCCTCATGACCGGCTACCCGGGGTTCGCGGGCTGGCTCATCGCGCCGACGTTGGTGATCGGGTCCGTGGTGGCGATCGCCCTGCTGCTGATCGGCCGGCAGGCTCGACCGCAGTCGCGCACCGCGCGTGTGGCGGTGGCGCTGGTCGCGGTCGTCGCGATGCTCGGCCCGGCCTGGTGGTCCTTCGCCATGGTGAACCCGCGCTATGCCGGCACGGCGAACGATGCCTATGCCGGTCCGCAGAACGCGCAGACGGCCTCGATCATCGCGCCCCCGGAAGGACCGTACGGCGTCGGCCTGGACTCCAACCGTGCCGTCCCGCAGACCGCCGCTCTCGAATCCGCCATCTACGATTTCAGCGCCGCGCGCGCCGCCGGCGATCGCTACGTGCTGGCGGTCGACTCGTGGCGGGTCTCGGCGCCCCTGATCTTCTCCGATCGCCTGCGAGTGCTGCCGATCGGCGGATTCACCTCTCGCGTTCCGTCGCCCGACCTCAAGACTCTGCGGTTCCTGATCGCCGCGAAGCACCTTCGCTACGTCGTGCTGACCGGTGTGCGGTCGAAGAACGACGTGGTCAACCTGAACCTCGACACCATCGGAGCCTGGGTGCGGTCGACCTGTCTCGTCGTACCGACCACGGCGTACCGCAGCGCGTCACTGGCGACGGTGAGCGCGCCCGACAGACTCTACGACTGCGTTTCCGCCGCCGTGGCAGTCACCGCGACCGCAGGCGCGACAGCACCGAACAAGCTGCACCCGCCTCAGGTACCGGTCGTCCAGCACGCGGAGCGGGAGTCCGAGCCGGAGTCTCGAACGTAGGCGCTCCTCGGGGAGCCTGCCCCGGCCGCACGCCTCGGCGGATTGCGCCGAGCCCGGCCTAGGCGCGACAGTGCGCCTGGAGGGACTCGAACCCCCAACCTCCTGATCTCTTGTTATCGACTTGCGTACGGTTCTCAGTCGTGGGCTTCCAGCTTTTTTCCGTGCATTTCGGCGATTCAGACCGCTTTACGTCACGCCGCCACAGCCGCTTTGGACCGAGATTGAGTGCCGCGAAGCGTGTCCAGTGAGGGTCCCCATGTCAGTAAGCGTGTCAGCCTTTACACAGGTCGGCAGCGTCCGCGCGAACCCGAGCTGCCACGTCAACCGCTACACCCACGGCCGACACGCGAAATGAGGGAATCGGCCCCAGCGTCCGCAACAGCA
The DNA here is from genome assembly GCF_027352875.1 of Gryllotalpicola sp. NCBI lineage: Bacteria > Bacillati > Actinomycetota > Actinomycetes > Micrococcales > Microbacteriaceae > Gryllotalpicola > Gryllotalpicola sp. The sequence continues at coordinate 22,604 of NZ_DAIEII010000023.1, read as the reverse complement.
CCCTCGAAGCGACTGTCGAAGACTGATGTCGAAAACGCGTCCCTGGGCTTGGATCCTCGGGGGCATCGGGTGAGTGACTCGACGCGACATCTACGGCACTCGTCGACAACCGGCGGTCGACTAAACACGAGTCTCGCCTTCGATATCGAGAGCTTGTGAGGCGGCGGACGCTGGATCCTGTCATCAATTTCCCGCGGCCCCAAAGCCGATGAGAAGTCGCGTCTGGTTCGATGAAGGACAAACCAGGCGTAAAGATCGGGCGGTAGGCGATACACGGCGGTAAGAACCCGTGAGGCTAGGTAAGGGATGGTTCAACTGACCCGCTAGCTGCAGTGCCCCTCGACACCCGCTTACACAAAGGTCCCGGCGGACATGCTGCCGAGATTTGAACCTGGAACCGTGACCCGAACTAGGGAAAGGCGATCGTGAAGTCCCCTTCCCAAAGAGCCCTCGATCCTCACGATGCCCCCGCGATCCGATGGGGTGTGCCGGGCCCCGGAAACGTTGCGAGCACATTCGCCGAGGCAGTGGCCACCGGCACGGCGTCAACTCACATCGCGGTGGGCTCGCGCTCGATCGAGTGCACGTGCGCCTTCGCCGAATGCCACCGCATCGAGCGGGTCCACGGCAGCGACGAAGACCTCGTGACCGACGACCATGTCGATGCCTTTTATGTGACATCGCCGCACTCGTTGCAGCGCGAGCACGCGATCCTTGCTCTCGAGGCGGGCAAGCCCATGCTGGTTAGAGAAGACCTTCATGCGCAGCGCAGGCGAGGTCCGGGCGGTGATCGCCTTTGGCCGAGCAGCGCGGACTGCTGGAGCTGCTATTTGCCGCATTATGACGTCGTCCGGCGTCCCATCGACGAGGCGTGATCGACGAGGTCGCCGTCCTCTATGCCCGCCACGGTCAACTGGCTGCCGCATCCCTCGCCCGACGGTGCGCATCTCGTATATGCGAGCTTTCCGCCCGGGATCGACGGGCATCCCGAGGACATCCACGATGGGCGGCTGCGGCTAACGAAGCCTGCTGATGGAACGGGGCGGGAACTCGTCACGGGCTTCGGTGGCCAGGAGGCGATGACCGTCGGCGGCTGGGCGCCCGACTCGAGACGCCTCACCTACTTCGAGTACAACGGAGCCGATCATTGAGGCAAGTCTCGTCGCCCGGCCGAAGACCGCCGCCGCAGTGCGCATCCGGTCACCGGCTTCCTTGCTACGCCCCGGAGTATGACCCCGCCGGTGATTTCAGGCCGGCGCCGCAGAGCGGCACGACGACGACACCGGATGAGAGAAGCGGGCGAGCACGAGCCCAGGTAGCGGATTCGGCATCGAGGCCCTCCTCGCGGGCGACCCGGGTGGCCGCAAAACACGCCGCCGCGGTCGGCTCGACAAAGAGGCCCTCGTCGGCGAGCACGTCCCGGGCAGCCTGAATCTGGTTGTCCGTCACCGAGACCACGGTGCCGCCGGAGTCCCTGATCGCCGCCAGGATCTGCGCACCTCTCGGCGGAGCCGCAATCGCGATCCCCTCCGCGATGGTCTCGCCCGGGTCGACTTCGACGGGTTCCGTCGAACCGGTCAGTTCGGCGGCCTCAAGCGGTGCGCACGCCCGTGCCTGCACGGCGACGATCTTCGGGGCCCGCGTGGCGAGGCCGGCGCGCACGAGCTCGCTGAAGGCTAGCTGGCATCCCAGCACGAGGGTGCCGTTACCAACCGGCAGCACCACCGTGTCAGGCAGTTCGAAGCCGTTCTGCTCCCAGAGCTCGTAGCCGTAGCTCTTGACCCCGTGGAAGAAGTATGGGTGGTAAATATGACTGGCGTACATCACCCCATCGACACCCGCGACCTCGAGGGCGGCGGCCGAGGTGTCGGCACGGGTTCCCGGTACCAGCTCGAGTCGCGCGCCGTGCGCGCGCAATTGTGCGAGTTTGCCGGGCGAGGTCGATGCAGGCACAAAGACGGTGCATGCGATTCCAGCGCGCGCGAAGTACGCGGCGATCGCCGTCCCGGCGTTGCCGCTGCTGTCGACCATCGCCCGCTCGACGCCGATGCGCTTGGCCAGGGTGGCGAGGACCACGGCCCCGCGATCCTTGAATGAGAGAGTCGGCATCAGGAAGTCGAGCTTGAGCAGTATATGCGGAAGTGCGCGGGATCTCACCAGCGGCGTCATTCCCTCGCCGAGCGAGATCTCGGGATCGGCACCGATCGGCAGAACCTCGCGGTAACGCCACATCGTCATCTCTCGCGATGAGAGCTCCGAGGGATCCATGCGCGTCGGAAACGCCGCGACGTCCAGCAGTCCGCCGCAGGCGCAACGCCAGGCGAGGCTCTCCACCCGATATCTCGCCCCGCACCTGCCGCACACCATCTCAGGCGGCTGGGCGGCGACTGTCGGGACCTCATGGCCTGCAACCGGCATTCCGTCGCCCTCCTTTTGTCTTCTTGCGCGTCGACGCGGCTCAGATGGCTCGCGTCATCCATATGTACTGCGGATATTCCGGATTCGCTCCTGCGTCGGCGAATCCGGCTCGGGCATAGCTTCTCAGCGCCGGCGTGTTTCCGGGCACGACGAGCAGGCCCACCATCGTCGCCGTCGTAGATCGACGCACCTCGCCGAGGGCGCAGTCGATGAGCTGGCCTGCGAGGCCCCGCCCGCGGAGCCGCGGAGCGATGGCCACGCGGGCGAGACGAACCTGGCCGGGCGCCGCGTCGACCAGCTCGACGTGGCCTGCGAGGGTCGAGTCGTCAAACACCGCCGAGTACGCACGCACTCCTGGCTCATGCTGACGCCGCTCAAGCTGTTCGACTGTGAGCGGCCCGGCGCCGGAGACGCCTATGAAGAGTTCGAGCTCGGCATCCGTGGGAAACCAGGAAATGAGTTCCTCGTAGTCGGTCGACGCGAACGCACGCAAGGTCAGTCGGTCGACTGTCCGTGCCATCCGGTCCTCCAATGTCTTCCAAACGTAACACGACGGAAAAAAAAGGTAACTACCGTACTCAACAATACATCTTCGGCATCGAGCTCCCCTGCCGGATACCGACCGGTCTCACGAGGCATTCGCCCACGACCGCACCGCTCCCTCCCGTTCCACCGCAGCGCATCCGCAGGGATGCAGAGAGTCAACGAGACAAGCCATGAACAAACGAATAGGCGTCGCGATCGCGACAGCCGCGACAGCCTCGGCGCTCATCCTGAGCGGCTGCAGCGCGAACAGTGTGACACCCACCAGCTCCAGCTTGAGCTCTACGCCGGCCAAGGGCGGCAACCTGGTCATCGCACGCTCGGCCGACATCATCTCGATGGACAAGACGATGACGTTCGACAACAACTCGCTACGCGTCATGGAGCAGATCATGGAACCGCTGTTCCACGCGAGCCCTGACGGAACAAAGCTCGAGCCCTGGCTCGCGACGGGCTACACGACGTCGGCAGACAAGAAGACATACATCATCAACCTGCGCAAGGGTGTGAAGTTCTCGAACGGGAAGACCCTGACTGCCGCGGACGTCAAGTTCTCCATCGATCAGAACACAGCATCCAGCGCTGCCGGTTGGGGCTTCATCAACACCGCGATCCAGAACATCTCGGTCGTCAACACCGAGACCGTCAGGATCCAGCTCAAGTACCCATGGGCGCCCCTGATCGCCGACCTCTCGCTCTTCGCCAACGGCATCATCCCGGACAACTACGGCGGCGAGACAAAGGCACAGTTCTACTCGGCACCGATCGGGACCGGTCCTTTCATATGGGACTACTGGAAGAAGGGCCAGGCAGTCATGCTGACCGCGAACAAGGACTACTGGCAGCCGGGTAAGCCCTACTTGAACAGCGTCGAGTGGACTGTCGTCCCTGACGCCAACACCCGAAAGCTGCAGGTGCAGGGCGGCCAGATCGACATTGACGACACGCCCGACTGGTCGAGCTTGGCCTCGCTGAAGTCGACGCCCGGTGTCGTGGCCACGACCTTCCCGTCGACCGAGATCGACTACATCGCCTTCAACCAGAAGCGCGCACCGTTCAGCGACCCGCACATCCGGATGGCGATCTCGGAGGCGATCGATCGCAATGCGATGGTGCAGGCCGTCCTCTTCGGCAACGGCACGCCCGCCTATTCCCTGTTGATGCCCGGCGTGCCGTACTTCGACAGCAACGCGGGCGGCGCGACGTACAACGTGGCCGCAGCCAAGAAGGAGATGGCTGAGTCATCTAAACCGAACGGCTTCACGACTTCGCTGCTCATCGCCTCGGGCAGCGCGAATCAGGCGGCGATCGCCCAGATCATGCAGTCCGAGTTGAAGGCGATCGGCATCACGATGAACATCCAGCAGCTCGATCCGACTGCGAACAAGCAGGCTCGACTCAACTCGGACTTCGACATGTCGATCAACCTCTGGACGATGGACATCCCCGACCCCGACGAATGGACTTCTTTCGCGGTCGATCCGAACGGCGGATCGCACTCGGCGTTCACCTATTACCGCAACCCCGCCGTCGTAGCTCTGAACAAGGAAGCCGAGGTCGAGACGAACCCGACCAAGCGCCAGCAGCTCTATTCGGAGCTGCAGGTCCAGACAAGCAAGGATGCCTTCCTCGCCTACCTCTACTACTCGCCGTACGTCTACGCGACGACGACGAAGGTGCAGGGCTTCCATGTGACACCTCTTGGCAACTACCTGCTGCAGGACGTCTCTAAGACCAATTAGCAGTATCGCCGATCGAGTAAACAACAACAGAGGGAGTACCGTGCACGGACGCCAAGATGTGCGCGAGCGAGTCGAAAGACTCGGTCGTCCACTGAACGCGATCGTCACGGTGCTCCCTCGTGGCGCGCTGCAGGGCACCGGCCCGCTGTCCGGCCTATCGCTCGCAGTCAAGGACATGATCGACATCGCAGGGCAGCCGCGAGGCAACGGGAACCCAGAGGACATGCGCGGACCGGCGGCCGAGCACGACGCTCCCATCGTGGAGAGGCTGCGCGCCCTCGGCGCCGACCTCGTCGCGACGACCACGTTGCTCGAATACGCGGCCGGGGCTCAGCATCCTGAATTACCGGAGGCGCGCAACCCTGTCGCTCCCCAGCTCACGGCGGGCGGCTCGAGTGGCGGCTCGGCGGCCCTCGTCGGCAGCGGAGCAGTTCCCGCCGCGCTCGGAACCGATACGGGCGGCTCGATCCGCCTTCCGGCGCACTACTGCGGAGTCGTCGGCTTCAAGCCTTCGTTCGGCCTGCTACCGGTCGCCGGGATACAACCGCTGTCACCCACCCTCGATCACGTGGGCTTCCTCACCAGCGACGTCGAGACGAGCCGCGGGCTGCTCAGCGCCCTGACCGGGCGCCCGCCATCGAACAGGACGGACCCGCTACGCCTCGGCGTGCTCACTAGCCAGCTCAATGACCCCCGACTCGAACCAGATGTGCGCGAAGTCGTGTGGGCCGCCGTCGAACGTCTGCTCGGCTCCGTCGAGATGGTCGAGCTCGACGGAGCCGAGCTAGATCAACTCAACGCTCTGCTCGGCATCATCGTGCAGTACGAGTCGTGGCAGATCCACGGCGAGACCATGCGGGTCCGCCCCGAGCACTTCGGCAGCACGACGGCACGCATGTTTCGTGCCGCGGCGGAGGTTACGGCTGGTCAATACGAACAAGCGCTCTCGGAACGCGCGAGGCTCTTGCCAGTCACAGATGCACTGCTGCAGGGTGTCGACGCACTTCTCGGTCCGGCCGCCCCTTACGTCGCCCCTGAGATATCGCCACCCGGTGACACTCCGCAGGGTGCGATCGAAGGCATCTACAGCGGCCCCTACAACGTCACCGGGCAACCAGCGGTCGTCATTCCCTGCGGAGTCACCGCGGAGGGATTGCCCGTCGGCCTGCAACTCGCCGCAGCGTCGGGAGCAGACGCCGAGTTGCTCACCGTCGCCGAACAGGTCGAGTTCTTGCTCTCCCCGACCCGGGCGACATAACCCGTCATCTTACGTATGTAAGAAAATCAAAAAAACAATAAGCAATGTAACGACCGCTACTCATCCATTCACGGGCGAGGCTCTCGACGAACGACAGAGGAGATGTGGTGATGCTCCACCGCTTGCGCTTCATCCCAGGTCGACTCCTTCAGTCGATTCCCGTGGCGCTCGGCGTCACGCTGATCGTCTTTTTCATGGCACATCTGCTGCCCGGGAACGCCGCCGTAGCGCTACTCGGTCAGCGGGCGACGCCTGACAGCGTCGCCGCGCTCAGCGCGCAGATGGGCCTCGACAAGCCTCTCTTGCAGCAGTACTTAATCTTCCTCGGGCAATTGCTGCTCGGCAACCTCGGCGAAAGCCTGACTTATCAGTCGCCCGTCGCGGGCCTCGTGCTGCAGGCGATCCCCGTGACGCTCTCGCTGCTGCTCTTCGCACTGATCCTGGCTCTCGCTATCAGCATCCCTCTCGCCGCGCTCGCCGCATTCAGACCGGGCGGCGCACGTGATCTCGGCGTACGAGGTTTCACCCTGCTCGGTCAGGGCATGCCTCAATTCTGGCTCGGCATCATGCTCATCCTGCTGCTCGCAGTGACGCTCCGGGCATTCCCGGTTGGCGGGTACGGCGCGTCGATAACCGATCACATCTACTACCTCTTTCTCCCTTCTCTGACACTCGGCATCACCATGTGCCCGACAATCATCAGAAGCCTGCGGTCATCGATGATCAACGTGCTGGAATCGGAGTACATCGGCACCGCGAAGTCCAAAGGGGCCTACGGCGCGAGGCTGTTCCGCGGGCACGTGATCCGCAACGCCGCCATCCCCACCGTCTCGGTCGTCGGCGTCAACCTCGGCTTCCTCGTCGGCGGCTCGCTGGTGATCGAGCGGGTGTTCGCGCTGCCAGGGTTGGGCTCGCTCATGATCAACTCGATCTTCACTCGCGACTTCCCGGTGATTCAGGGCGTGACCCTCTTCGTCGCGTTGTTCGTAGTCGTGGTCGGCATCCTCACCGACATCGTTTACACGCTTCTCGATCCCCGTGTCGACCTGAGCGGCGCGCAGCAGCCGTGACGAGCCCAACCGCCTTCCTTGTCACCCGTCGCCAGCGCCGTCGCCCCGCGCGCTCGCGGTCACTCAGCCCCTGGTACCGCAACAGGTCCCTCACGGCCGGCATCGTCGTCGTGGGCGCACTCGTGCTCGTCGCGGCGCTGGCCCCGGTCATCGCGCCGTACGACCCGATCCAGCAGAACCTCGAGCAGGCGTTGCAGAACCCGTCGGGCGCCCATTGGCTGGGCACCGACCAATATGGCAGAGACGTGCTGTCCCGGCTGATCTGGGGATCGCGAATCGACCTCAGGATCGGCTTCCTCGCCGTGCTGATCCCGTTCATCATCGGCAGTGCCATCGGCGGCGTCGCGGGCTACTTCGGTGGTTGGCTGGACACGATCCTGATGCGCATCGTCGACATCTTCTTCGCGTTCCCCTTCTACGTCATGGTCGTCGTCCTGGTCTTCATATTCGGATCGGGCGAGGCGAGCATCTACATCGCCATCGCCGCCGTGTCATGGGTCTCGTACGCCAAGATCGTGCGCGGCGAGGTCCTCGTGGCGAAGCAGCAGGACTACGTGGTGGCCGCCCGTCTCGGCGGGATGTCGCACGCCCGGATCCTGATACGCCACATCGGGCCCAACGTGCTCTCGCAGGCCGTCATCTATGCGATGAGCGACATTGTCATGGACATCATGGCGATCGTCACTCTCGGCTATCTCGGCCTCGGCATCGCCCCGCCCACCGCTGAGTGGGGAAGCATGATCAACGACGGCCAGGAGTTCATCACGACTCAGTGGCAGCAGGCCACGATCCCCGGTCTGGTCGTCGTGGTCACAAGCCTCGGACTCTCCTGGCTCGGCGACGGCATCTCAGACCTGCTCAGCCCCGAGAGAAGGAAATGATTATGGCAGCCCCCCTGCTCGGCGTGACATCCCTCTCGGTTGGCATTCGGCGCAAAGGCCGCTCCGACACCGTCATCGTCGACGACGTCTCGTTCGAGATCCCGGCCGGCGAACGCTTCGGCATCGTGGGCGAGTCCGGTTCGGGAAAATCGCTGACGCTTCGGGCCATCGCCGACCTGCTCCCCAAAGGCGTCGAAGTGTTGTCCGGCAGCATCCGCTACAACGGCGCCGAGCTCGTCGGAATGCCGACAGTTCAACGACGCAGGCTGATGGGACCGGAGATCGCCATGATCTTCCAAGAGCCCATGACCGCTCTCAATCCCGTGATCCGAGTTGGCACGCAGATCGCCGAAGGTCCTCGACGCTACCTTGGTCTCTCGAAGAAGGCCGCAATGGACCTTGCCATCCAGATGATGGCCAAGACGGGCATCCCCGACCCTGCGCGCCGAGCCCGAGCCTATCCTCACGAGCTCTCCGGCGGTCTGCGACAGCGGATCATGATCGCCATGGCCGTGTCCTGCGGGCCACGACTGCTGCTCTGCGATGAGCCGACCACTGCTCTCGACGTCACCGTTCAACATCAGGTTCTCAGGCTGCTGGAGAGCCTGTGCGCCGACAACGGCACCTCGCTCGCCTTCGTCTCCCACGATCTCGCGGTCGTCAACCAGACCTGCACGGACCTCGCGGTCATGTACTCCGGCCACATCGTCGAGTCGGGGAAGGTCAAAGAGATCCTTCGCGCACCCCGGCACCCCTACACCAAGGGCCTACTCGATTCGGCACCCGACTTCGATCAGCCAGACAGGCGACTCGTCTCGATCCCGGGATTCCCCCCCAACCTCGCCGCCCGACCGAGTGGTTGCCCGTTCGCTCCGCGTTGCAGCTTCGCCGTCGACGCCTGCCTCATGGCGATGCCCCCCACGTTCGAGATCGCGCCCGGCCATGAGACCGCCTGCATCGAATCAGAGCGCATTTTCGAGAGGAGCGCGTCATGAGCGAACTGTCTGTCCTGAGAGTCGCGGACGTGACCAAGCAGTACCACTTGCCGACCACGATCGTCTCGAAACTGCTGCACAGCAAGAACGAGCACACCGGCCTCACCGCCCTCGACGGCATCGAATTGCAATTGAACAAGGGCGAGATCCTCGCGCTCGTCGGAGAGTCGGGATCCGGCAAGTCGACCCTCGCCAAGATCCTCGTCGGCTCGACGGCGCCGAGTTCTGGCGAGATCGAGTACAACGGCTCGCCGATCCCGTCACGCAGAGACAAGGCGGACAGCCGTCGCATCCAGATGGTCTTCCAAGACCCGTATTCGTCGCTCAACCCCCGGATTCCGGTCGGGTCGATGCTGCGCGAACTACTGCTGCTGCACAAGATCGTGCCCAGGAACGAGGTCCGGAGCGAGAGCATCAGGCTCCTGAACCTGGTCGGCCTCGAGGAGGACGCCTTGGACGCGTACCCCAACCAGTTCTCCGGCGGTCAGAGACAGCGCATCGCTATTGCACGAGCACTCTCGGTACGCCCAGATGTCCTGATCGCCGACGAGCCCGTCTCGGCGCTCGACGTCTCGGTGCAAGCGACGATTCTCGATCTCTTCTCCGAACTGCAGCGAGAACTCGGTCTCAGCATCCTGTTCGTCGCCCACAACCTGGCGGTCGTGCAACATCTCAGTCAGCGCGTCGCCGTCATGTATCTCGGCCGGATCGTCGAGGTCGCGGAGACCGCGGAACTGTTCAAGAACCCCAAGCATCCATACACACGCGCCCTCATCGAGTCCATCCCCCGCATGTCGGCGGAGAGTGTCAACGACGAGTTCCAGCTGGAAGGCGAACCCCCGAGCCCGTTCGACGTCCCCGCCGGTTGCCGCTTTAACCCTCGCTGCCCTTGGGCGGTCAGTTCCTGCCGCGTGACTGATCCGAGATTGATCCCGATCTCGCCCCGGCATGAGAGCGCGTGCCTCCGCGCAGACGAGCTGGACGACCCTCGCGGCACGGCAGCGGCGATCAGCACCGCCTGAGAGCCGTCGTCAACTCGCCCGCAACCATCGCCTACAACATCCGCCAAGCAGGAGGTCGCTAATGCCCCGTGACGAAGAAGCCATCGCGGCGCCCCGTTCCCTTCAACTCGTGGAAACCGAGCCCCGCAACGGCTACGCCCTCGCCCTACACGGCGGTGCTGGCGGACGAATCCACGAGCTCGTCTCCGAAAGCCGCACATCGTTCGAGGACGGACTCGGCGCCGCATACGAAGCGGGTACGACGATCCTTCGAGCGGGCGGAACCGCGCTTGACGCCGTCTGCGCGGCCGTCGAGCAACTGGAGAACAACCCCCTCTTCAACGCCGGACGAGGAGCAGCGCTGACCGCGGATGGCCGCGTCGAACTTGATGCGGCCGTCATGGACGGAGGAAGCGGGTCCGCCGGCGCGGTCGCCGTGTCGCGGTTCGCGAAGAATCCCATACGCCTCGCACGCACGGTGATGGAGCGCAGCCGCCATCTCCTCCTGGTCGACCCGAGCGAAGAACTAGTCCGCACCTGGGAGCTCGACAGCGCAACGCAGGAGTACTTCATCACCGACGCCCGAGTCAAGCAGCTCGCGCGTATTAAGACGCGGCAGGCCGCGGCCCCGCGGCACGGCACGGTCGGAGCGGTGGCACGCGACCGTGCCGGCAGTGTCGCTGCAGCGACCTCGACAGGCGGCATGGCTGACCAGCAGGAGGGTCGCGTGGGCGACTCTCCAGTTATCGGGGCAGGAACCTACGCCCGCAATGGTCTTGCGGCGATCTCCTGCACCGGCGATGGCGAGGCCTTCATCCGGGGCGTCGTCGCCTACGACATAGCAGCCAGAATGCGATACCTGGGCGCAGGTCTGGCAGACGCGGTGCGCTCGACCATCGAGACCGAGTTGACTGCGAAAAACGCGAGCGGCGGCCTCGTCAGCGTCGATGCCGACGGGCGCGTCGTCGTGGCGCACAATTCGCCGACGATGTTCGCGGCCTTCGAGGACGACGGGCGCCTCATCCTCATGACGTAGTCCGCGGTAGGGGGCGCAGGAATACCGTGCTCTCAGCCGTTGGCCACGAACAGAAAGCAACTTGATATGACAGTGAATGACGAGATCTTCGCCCGCATAGGCGAACTCAGCCCGGCCGAGAAGAAGGTCGCTCGAGCGCTGCTTTCGAGCTACCCGAGTTCCGGTCTCGGCAGCGCGGCGACACTCGCCAAGTCGGCGGGCACGAGCACACCGACGGTGCTGCGCCTCATCGCGCGACTCGGCTTCGGCAGCTACCCGGACTTCCAGCGTCGGCTGCGCGAAGAGATCACGCACCACATGAGCAGCCCGGTCAGCCGGACGGAGCAAAGTCATCTCGAGCCCACCGAGTCAGGTCTCTTCCAAGACGCGATCAACGACAAGATCGCACTCGTCGAGGCTCTGTCCGGCAGCGTTCCCCCGAGCGAGTTCGACCACGCGGTGCAGGTCCTCGCCGCACGGCCCCGTCACGTGACGGTCTCTGGCGGCTACTTCACCCGCTACTTCGCCATGCTCTTCGCCAGCCAGCTCGATCAGGTGATCCCGAACGTCGACTACATCCAGGAGCCGTTCGGACACGACGTCGGCCGCTTCCTGCGGCTGACGTCGGGCTCCGTGGCCATCATCCTCGATTTCCGCCGCTACGAACTCGCCTCGAAGGTGACCGCCGAGGCGGCCAAGGCACAGGGCGCCAGCGTGATCGTCATCACCGACCAGGAATTGTCGCCAGCCGCGGATAGCGCTGACATCGTGCTGCCCGTGACCGTCGGCGGCGTGCCGTTCGACTCGGTGGTGGGCCTGGTGGTGCTCCTCGAGGCCCTGCTCGAAGGCATTGTGCTCGCGACAGGCGAACGCGGCATCGCCCGCATGAAGCAGTGGGAAGACTCTGCGCACATCGCACGCGCGTACAGCCGGTCGGCGGACATTGATCTGACGAAGTGACAACACAAGCAAGAAGGAGCGACAACACCATGGCAGAACTCGACGGATTGACCGCAGTCGTCACCGGAACCGCGCAAGGGATTGGACGCGCGATCGCCGACAGGCTGGAGAAGGCAGGAGCTACCGTCCATCGGGTCGACAAGGACACCGTCGACCTTAGCGACGCCGCAGCGGTCGACCGCTACTTCGCCTCGATCGGGGACCTGGACATCCTTGTCAACGACGCCGGCGGCGTCGTCGGCCAGACGCACACCCCGATCGACGAATTGGAGGATGCCGCGTGGGATGCGGTCATCGCCGCCAACATCACCACCACGAAGAACTGCACGAGAGCCGCAGCTCGCATCATGAAGAGGCGCGGCTACGGGCGGATCGTCAACATCTCCTCCGGTGCAGGTCGCAGCGTCAGCCTCACCGGCATCCAGGCCTATACCACCGCCAAAGCCGGCCAGATCGGCTTCACGCGTCAGATGGCGCACGAGCTCGGCCCTTACGGCATCACCGTCAACTGCATCTGCCCGGGATTCGTCCTCTCCAATCCGACTACCCAGGCGCAGTGGGAGAGCTACGGCGAAGACGGCCAACGCGCGCTGCTGGAGCGCATCGCCACACGCAAGACGGGCAAGCCCGAGGACATCGCTCGAGGAGTCGAGTTCTTCGTCTCTCCGGCGGCCGACTGGATCAGCGGGCAGACCCTCTCGATCGACGGCGGCCACTCCCTGTTCTGATCTCTGACACGACCGGGAGCACAATGATGACAGATACGACACAGGCGGACGACGCGTCGGAGCAGCTCGCGCGACTCGGGGAGCGCTACTTCCAGACTCAGCACCGCTATGACCCCTACAACGCCACGCTGCTCGGCTTGACCGAATTCGATCATCTGCCGGGTAGCGCCGACGCCGAGGCGTCCGAGCGTGCGGCATCCGAATTCGCCGCGATCGAGAAAGAGGTGGCCGCACTCGACGGCGCCGAACTCAGCGACAAGGATTCGGTCGACCGCAACGTCCTCGCCAGCCTGGTGCACGGCGCGCAGCAGGACGCGGAGCACTCGCTGTGGGCGGCGAATGCCTCCGCGAAGAGCTACGTGAGCCGCCAGGCCCTGGTGTTCCAGGCCGTGCCCGCGATGACGGCGAATACGGCGGATAGCGCCGAGCGCTATCTCGAGCGGCTCGCCGGTATCGGCGCTCAGTTCGACAGCGTCGGCGAGCGCTACGCCCTCGAGGCCTCCCACGGCAGAGTGCCGACGACTCTCGGCGTACGCCACTCGATTCAGCAGCTGGAAGGCTATCTCGCGCTCGGCCTCGAAGCCGATGTGCTGCTGGCACCCGCGCGCGCCTCTCGCGATGCGGCAACGCTCGAGACGGCGACCGCGGTCGTCGAGAGCACGATCAGACCGGCGATGGCCGGGCTCGCGCAGCGGTTGCGGGCCGAGCTCTTGCCAATCGGTCGACCCGACGATCAGGTCGGGATCAATCAGATCCCCGGCGGAGAGCAGGGTTACCTGGCCGCCGTCGCGAGACACACCACCTCGGAATTGACCCCTGCTGAGATCCATCAGATCGGACTCGACGTTCTCGATGAGATGAAGACGGAGTGGACCGAGATCGGCCTCGGAGCCCTCGGCGAGAGGGACTTCGCGGTGATCGCCGAGAGGATGCGCTCGGACCCGGCTCTGCGATTCGAGACGAGCGAGCAGATCATCGGCGTGGCCGAGTCGGCGCTGGCTCGCGCGAACTCCGTGCGCGACCGCTACTACCCCGCTTACGACATCCCCGACTGCGTGATCGAGGTGATCAATCCCGTCGAAGCCAAGAACACGGCGATGGCGTACTACCGGCCGCCGGCCGCCGACGGCAGCCGGCCCGGAGCGCACTGCCTGCTCGCCACCGACCCCGGCGATCGGTATCGCTACGAGTACGAAGCGCTCGCGTTCCACGAGTCGGTGCCCGGCCATCATCTGCAGCTGGCAACCGCGCAGACCCTCGACATCCCGCGTTACCGACGTTACCTCGATGTCGAGGCCTGCAGCTTCAACGAGGGATGGGGTCTCTACTCAGAACAGTTCGCCGATGAGGCGGGCCTCTACAGCGATGACGTTGCGCGGCTCGGGATGCTGTCATTTCGGGCGCTCCGCGCCTGTCGGCTCGTCGTCGATACGGGGCTCCACTACTACGGATGGTCTCGCCAGCGTGCGATCCAGTTCATGTGGGACCACACGGCGACGACGACGACGCATATCACCAACGAGGTCGACCGCTATATCGCCTGGCCCGGCCAAGCGCTCGCTTACATGATCGGTCGTCGCGAGATCCTCCGTCTTCGCCAGGACGCGCACGACGCGCTCGGCGACGCCTTCTCCATTGCCGACTTCCACGGTGTGGTGCTGGGCAGCGGAGCCGTTCCGCTGACGGTGCTCGCCGACAACGTCACCCGCTGGCAGACCTCGGTCTCGACGCGATCCTGAAAGGAATTATTGTGGACATCACCATCAACGGCTGCCGATTGAACATCGAAGCCTTCGGACCGGAAGATGCGCCGGTGCTCATCGCGCACCACGGCGGCGGCGGAATCGGATCGCTCGCCGAGCCGAAGGCGACGTTCGGCACGCTAGCTGATCGCTTCCGCGTCATCGTCTTCGACTCGCGGGGCTGCGGCCTGAGCGAGGCCATCGGCCCTTATTCTCACGAGCAGTGGGCGTCCGACGTCGACGAGATCCGGAAATGGGCCGGAGTCGAGAAGGTAGTCGTGGCCGGCGGCTCCTACGGCGGATTCATCGCGCTGGAATACGCAGTGCGCTATCCGGAGCACGTCTCAGCCCTCCTGTTGCGCGACACCTCCGCCGACGGCAGCAATCTGGAACTCGCATTCGAGAACGCCCGCAATCAGGACAGAGTCGAGATCAACTGGAAACATTTCAACAGGTACTGGTCCGGCAATGTGCGCGACGACGCCGAGCTCAAAGCGCTGTGGGCCGAGCTGATTCCCCTGTATGACTACGAGTACGACGAGGCTCGCTCGAAAGCGGCGGTCGAAGCGGGTATCTACCGCCACGAGGCGCACAACGCCTGCTTTCAGCTCAACTTCCCCAGCTACGACCTGAAGCCGTACTTGCCCGGCATCGCGGTACCCACTCTCGTGACCGTCGGCCGCGGTGACTGGGTCACCCCGGTGAGCGCATCGGAGACCATCGCACGGCTCATCCCCGACGCAGAACTCGTGGTCTTCGAGAAATCGGGGCACTCCCCTCAAATCGAAGAACGCGAAGAATTCCAGCGCGTCATCCGCGAATTCCTGGACCGCAAGGCCCTGACCTCGACATCCGCGTGAACGCGCCAATGAGAAAGAGACCGAAATGAAGCTCACGATCATCGGCGCCGGCGCCATCGGTGGAACCATCGGTGCCCGCATGTTCCGCGACGGCCACGACATCACGCTGTGCGACGCGGACCCCGCCCACGTAGCAGCCATCCAGCGCGACGGGCTGCGCATCGAAGGACCGGTGGAAGAGTTCGTCGCGCGCGTACCCGCGATCACTCCCGATCAGCTGCCCGACACCATCGACCGTGCGATCGTCGCGGTCAAGAGCCTGCACTCGCAGTCCGCAGCCGAGTTGCTGCGCCATCGCCTCAACCCTGACGGCTACGTCCTTACGGTGCAGAACGGACTCACTGCCGGTGCTCTTGTCGATGCAGTCGGGTCGGAGCGCGTGCTCTCCGCCTTCGTCAACTTCGGTGCCGACGTGATGGGCCCCGGCCGGGTCATGCAGGGGAACGTCGGCACCTTCCGCGTCGGCGAACTCGGCGGACACGCGATCACCGAGCGGGTACGCGAGCTCGCGGACGCTCTGCCTTACGCCGAGCCGACGGATAACGTGCTCGGCTACCTCTGGGGCAAGGAGGCGTATGGAGCCATGCTCTGGGCCGGCGCCGTATCCGATCTCTCGATCGCCGAGACCCTCGAAGCTCCTCGGTATCGCCCCGTCATGATCGCGATCGCCAAGGAAGTCCTCGCGCAGGCCCCGGTGCCCGTTGAGAGCTTTGACGGGTTCGTCCCCGACGATCTGGAGGGCTCGCTTGACCGGCTGGCCGAATTCAACCGTAAGAGCGCCAAGAGTCACAGCGGTATCTATCGCGATCTGATGGTGCGGAAGCGCAAGACAGAGGTCGACGAGGTGCACAAGGACTTCCAAGGCCCCATCTTCGATCGGGTCGTCGAGCTGATCCACGACATCGAGGAAGGCCGACGCACTTGCGAGGCCGCGAACCTCGACGAGCTGGCCGACTTCGTGGCCGGCCTTCTGACCGCAGGAGGCCGCTCTGACGATATGCGAGACGACTCTGCAGTGAGCGGGCCGCGATGGGCCGACCGGAACGATCCCGGGTCTACGCGATGAAAATCCTCGACGTGCTCACGGTGCCTGTGCGCACCGGCTTCTTCTCCGATGACCAGGCTGCCATTCGCGCCGGGGCGCAGCACGACGGCTTTGGGTACGCCGGCGCACCGGTGACGCCCGGTTTCACCCGTGTGCGGCAAGCCGGCGAAGCGTTATCCGTCATGCTCGTACTCGAAGACGGAGTGATCGTCCATGGCGACTGCGCTGCCGTCCAGTACAGCGGCGCGGGCGGTCGCGACCCCGTGTTCTCCGCGGAAGCCGCCGCCGCGGTTATCGAGGAGCACGTCAGCCCGCTGTTACGCGACCGCGAACTCACCAGCTTTCGTGAGGAGACGGCCAGAATCAACGCGGTGAGGACGTCATCCGGCAGGCTCCACACCGCAGTGCTCTACGGCGTCAGCCAGGCGCTTCTCGCGGCAGTCGCCCACCTGAGGCGAGTGACGATGGCAGAACTCATCCGCGACGAATACGACACAGGCGTCGATCTGGTTGCCGTGCCGATCTACGCCCAGACGGGCGACGACCGCCGTCTCAACGCCGAGAAGATGATCATCAAAGGCGTGGACGTGCTCCCCCATGCGCTCATCAACACGCCCGACAAGCTCGGTCGGCACGGCGAGTTTCTCGCAGATTATCTGCGCTGGCTGATCCGCCGCATTGGCGAGCTGCGCCCGAACACCGAGTACCGGCCGCGCATTCACGTCGACACCTACGGGACG
Organism: Gryllotalpicola sp.; assembly: GCF_027352875.1. NCBI lineage: Bacteria > Bacillati > Actinomycetota > Actinomycetes > Micrococcales > Microbacteriaceae > Gryllotalpicola > Gryllotalpicola sp. The sequence continues at coordinate 5,606 of NZ_DAIEII010000023.1, read as the reverse complement.
ATCGGACTCGCTTTCGATGGGGACGTCGAGCAGGTGGCAGATTATCTCGCCGAACTCGGCCGGATCTGCCTGCCGTACGAGCTTACCGTCGAGCATCCGATCGATGCGGGGGGACGCGATGCGCAGATCGCGCGCTACGTGGACCTCCGGGCCGCACTGCACGCCCGCGGCTCCTCCGTCAAGATCGCGGTCGACGAGTGGTGCAACACCCTCGATGACATCCGCGAGTTCGTCGTAGCAGGCGCTGCCGACGTCATCCACGTGAAGACCCCCGACCTCGGCGGCGTCGACCAGACCATTGAGGCGCTGCTGTTGGTGAAGGACGCGGGGCTCGAGGGCTACTGCGGAGGCACCTGCAACGAGACGGATCGCTCGGCGCAGGTATCGGCACACATCGCAATGGCGTGCGCAGCGAGCCAAGTGCTCGCGAAACCCGGAATGGGCGTCGATGAAGGCCTCATGATCGTCGGCAACGAGATGGCCCGCACTGAGCTGCTCGTCGCCACCAGGACCGCGCGATAGATAGGAACACCATGAAAATTTATGACCGGAACTGGATGCAGATCGAGGAGTACCTGAGACACGACGATCGCATTGTGCTGCCGACGGGCTCGACGGAGCAACACGGCTATCTGTCGCTCGGAACCGATGCAATTCTCGCCGGGCGCGTAGCAGAGGAGGCCGCCGAGCCGCTCGGTATACCGGTCCTCCCCGCCCTGCCCTTCGGCATGGCGCCCTACTTCACGGAGTACCCCGGCAGTATGAGCCTGAGGATCACCACCTACATTGAAGTGATCCGCGACCTGCTCGACGTCCTGGCCAATCAGGGCTTCCGTCGCATCGCGATCGTCAACGGGCACGGTGGGAACGCGCCAATCACCGGGCTGATCCGCGAGTGGCTTAGCGTTCCACGCCAGACCAACGCCGAGGTCCTCTTCCACAGCTGGTACAACGCCCCGAAGACTGCGGCGGCAGCGAACGTCTTCTCGGAGACCCAGCTGCACGGTGCATGGGTCGAGAACTTCCCGTGGACGCGCGTCGAAGGAACGACAGTGCCCGGGGGCGGCATCCCCCCGATCCCGCGTGCGCTCACCGCCGTGCTCTCCCGCAGCGAAATGCGCCGCATCGCGCCGGACGGTAGCCATGGAGGCGACTACGGTCGGCCGGACGCCGACATGCAGCAGGTGTGGGATGCAGGCGTCCTCGAAGTCCGCGAGGTGCTCGAGACGGGCTGGAGCAAGAAATGAGCGCCAACCTCGACTTCGAGAGCCCGGATCGGCTGATCGCCGAACTTGGGGAATACGTTGCGATCCCCAGTATCAGCCGCAGCGCGTCGACCGAGACTATGCGCGCGGCGGCCGAGTGGGTCGCAGCACGTCTCGCGTTCGCCGACGGACGGGTCGTCGAGACCGACGGCTTTCCTGTCGTGCGCGCGGATTGGCTCGGCGCGCCCGGTGCGCCGACGATCCTCGTCTACGGGCACTACGACGTGCAGCCGATCGGCAACTCCGAGGAGTGGCGCACCGACCCCTTCGAGCTGGACATCGACGGCGGAGTCGTAAGAGGGCGGGGCGTCTCGGACGACAAGGGTCCCGTCTTCCTCGTGCTCAAGCTGGCGCAGGCCTTCCAGACGCAAGAAGGCGGCCTTCCACTCAATGTCAAGTTCCTCATCGAAGGCGAGGAGGAGATCGGCAGTCCCAACCTGCCCGCCTATGTCCGCGAGCACTCCGACGAGTTGGCGGCGGATCTCGTCATCTCGGCCGACGGCGCTCAATGGCGCCCCGGCGAACCTTCGCTCTCAATCGCCTCGAAAGGCCTCGTCGGTCTCGATATCGTCGTGGACGGGGCGGCCATTGACCTGCATTCGGGTCGCTTCGGCGGAACCGTCGCCAACCCGGTGCACGCCCTCTCGACAATCCTGGCGAGCCTTCACGAGCCAGACGGCAGGGTCGCCGTCGACGGCTTCTACGAGGGCGTGGCCGATCCGAGCGGCGAACGCCGTGCCGAGATCGCAGCCGTGCCCTTCGACGACGAAGGTTACAAAGCCGATCTGGGCGCGCCAGCCTTGTTCGGCGAGGCAGGCTTCACCACGCTCGAGCGGCTGTGGGAACGGCCCACGCTCGAAATCACCGGCGTCATCGGCGGTGGCAAGTACTCGGTGATCCCCCATACCGCGACAGCGCACGTGTCATGCCGGTTGGTCGGCGCGCAGGACCCGGACCGGGTACTCGCATCGATCGCCAGGCACGTGCGGAGCATCCCCGTCGAGGGCGTCACCGTCCAACTGATCGAGGACGCGGCGCGTGTGCCCGCCTATCACATCGACGCAACGCATCCGGCCATCGGCGCCGCGGCCGATGCGCTGCGCACCGTATATCCGGATCAGGACGTGCTCCTCGCCGTGATAGCCGGCACCCTTCCCGCAACCACGCTCTTCGAGGACGCCTTGGGAGCGAAGACCCTCTTCTTCTCCTTCTCCACGTCCGACGAGAACCTCCATGCGCCCAACGAATTCCTGCGCGTCAAGCGGATCGCCGAAGGGATGCGCGCCTGGGAGAGCCTGTGGCGCATGCTGGCGGGCGGCGAGCACGCCCTGGAACCGCATCCCTCGAAAGCGAAGGCCATGAGATGAGCGAATACAGATCGTACGACTATCTGGAAGGCGAGCTGCGCCTTCCGCGCGACCCGCTGGCTCCTGAGTTCGGCCGCGTTCCGGCGTTTGGCGGCGACTTCACTCCGGCCGAGATCTATCGGGCCGAGCAACTGTTGGCGAAGATTGTCGCGGTGAGCCTGCACGACCATCCGGTGATCTTCCCCGCCAACATGGCCGACACCCCTGCCTACAACCGGACGGGGAGGCAGTTCACGGCCTTCGAGGGACTGCGTCGTTCGGGACTCACCGTCGTGTTCGACAACATGATGGACGGTACTGCGATGGTCACGGGTAACACGCCGTGGCAGTGGGACGACGTCGTGACAGACCTCGGCATGCGCCAGGCCGACATCGCGCACCAGCGCGATGTCGTCGTCATCCGCACCCTGGCTGACATCGAGGCGGCGCATCGCGACGGCAAGATCGGGCTCGTCTTCGGACTTGAAGCCGCGACCCCGATCGGCAATGACCTCGACCGGCTCGACATCCTCTATGGGCTCGGCATCCGCCAGATCGGCATCGCCTACTCGGAATCGAACGGACTGGGCGCCGGGCTCACCGAGACGGCAGACTTCGGGCTCACCGATTTCGGACGCGCGGCGGTCCGGCGCATGAACCAACTCGGACTTGCCATCGACGTGTCACACTCGTCCGATCACACTGGAATCGAGGCGGCCGACGCGTCCTCGGTGCCGATCTTCATGACGCACGCTGGAGCGAAAGCGGTCTGGGACATCCCCAGGTTGAAGTCCGACGATGCTCTTCGCGCCGTCGCCGCATCCGGCGGGGTGATCGGAATGTCGGCAGCGCCCCACACCACGATCTCGCACGCCCATCCTGCGCACAGCATCGCGTCCGTGATGGATCACTTCCAATACTGCCTCGAGTTGGTGGGCATCGACCATGTCGCGTTCGGCCCCGACACGCTATACGGCGATCATGTCGGCCTGCACACGACATTCTCGGCCCTTCTCGGCGCAGCCGCGGCCACCTCACTTCCGCACACCAGGGTGCCCTACGTCGATGGTCTTGAGAACCCTAGCGAAAGCTTCCATAACATCGCAGCATGGCTCGTTCACAATGGGTTCTCCGATGACGAGATCACCAAGGTGCTGGGCGCGAACATCCTGCGGGCTCTGGGGGACATCTGGGCATGACCGACGAGGCGGGTCGCCTCGGAACGAATGTCCGGTGGCAGGGTCACGCCCGCAACAGCCCTGGATATCGCCGCATCCTGATCGCACTGTTTGTCGGAGGCGTGGCGACCTTCGCGCAACTGTACTCGTTCCAGGCGGTTCTGCCGCGGATTGCGCGGGAACTGAGGTTGGATGCTGGCAGCGCGGCTCTCACCGTCTCCATGGCGACTATCGGTCTTGCCCTCGGCGTGATCCCCTGGTCTGTGGTCGCCGATCGCATCGGCAGGGTGCAGGCGATGACATTCGCGATCTGCGCCGCGTCTGCTGTCGGTCTCGCGGTGCCGTTCGCGCCGAGCTTCGGCTTGATGCTCGGCGGCCGGGTCTTGGAAGGCCTGATGGTCGGCGGACTCCCCGCCATCGCCATCACCTATCTCGTCGAGGAGATCGAGGCGAGGAGCACTACGCGGGCCGTGGGAGTGTACGTCGCCGGAACCACCGTGGGCGGTCTGACCGGGCGTCTCCTGGCCGGCCCGTTAGCCGAGCTGGTCTCGTGGCGCACGGCGGTATTCGCTGTAGCAGTGCTCTGCGCTGTCGCATCCGTCCTGTTCCTGCGACTCATACCCCGGTCGCGCAGGCCGACCCCGGCCGTGCAGCCGCACGCGCTGCGAGGGCTGTCGGCGCAGCTGGGCCGGCATTTTCGCTCACCTCGTCTTCTCGTAATGCTCGCTCAGGCTCTACTGCTGATGGGCGGCTTTGTCGCGATGTACAACTTCGTCGGCTTCCGGCTGTCGGCCGCGCCTTTCGAGCTTCCCCCAAGCGTCGTCAGTCTGGTTTTTCTCGCCTATCTCGCCGGTACATGGTCGTCGGTGCAGGCTGGAGTCCTTGCCGCGCGGTGGGGCCGATTGCCGGTTCTGATCGTCTGCACCGCAGTGATGATCATCGGCGTGTGCGCAACCACCCTCGACGCGCTGGTCGCCGTGCTCATCGGCATCGTACTGACGACGCTCGGATTCTTCGGGGCACATTCGATCGCGTCGGAGTGGGTCGGGCACGAGGCCATCGCCGACAGAGCTCAGGCGTCCTCGCTCTACAATCTCTTCTACTATGCGGGCTCCAGCCTGTTCGGCTGGTTCGGCGGAGTGCTGTATGCGAGTTCCGGGTGGCCCGCGACAGCCGGGATGATCATGTTCCTGGCTTTCGCCGCAGGCCTGATGGCCTTGTCGGCGCTGCGAGGACCAGGACCGGCAGAGCTCCAGCAAGCTCGTCGCGATCGAGGCTGACGCATGGGTTCCGCTGCGCTTTCGGCTGGAGCCGTCCGCAGTCCGGCTGTCGCGATTCGGCCGGCAGCAAGAACGTGGGGATTCGATCGCTGGCCTCGAGAGCAAGTCGCACGACCGCGTCGTGCACGTGTGGGCGCTGGAGGATCTCTCGACGAGGCTTGCCCGGCACGGGCCTCAGCGTCGGGGTGGCCTCCTTGTCCGTGTAGCGCAGCACCAAACGAGTCATATCGGAGTTCGCAGCCGCTTCATGGGCGTACCGGCATCTGGCCAGCGAACCGAGGTAGGCCATCGCCCGATGACCGGCGCTGAGAAGACGCAGTTTCACGGGTGTCGACGGCGCTCGAAAGCCCGGCCAAAACGACGTCTGGGCGTGATGCAGCCGTAGGTGACAGTTCTGTTAGGCCGCGAGCTCTCGCGGCTGGCTCATTCTGTCCTCGTACTCGATCGGGGTCAATCCGCCGAGACGGTCTTGCTCGCGCTGCCGGTGGTATTTCCGCTCGATCCACACCACGATCGCCAGGCGGAGCTCCTGGCGGG
>NZ_DAIEII010000009.1:0-73654 GCF_027352875.1 Gryllotalpicola sp. | reverse complement strand
GCTAGAGTTGATCCTTGTGCCGCGGGGTGGAGCAGCTCGGTAGCTCGCTGGGCTCATAACCCAGAGGTCGCAGGTTCAAATCCTGTCCCCGCAACGAAGAAAGTCCCGGAATCCCTAGGGTTCCGGGACTTTTGTTTGGGGCCGGATGCGATCGGCCCATCGCGATCCCATCAATTCGGGCTTGCTCGCGCTATCCCTGTTCGCGTCGTTCCGGGTCGGTTTCCGGTTGTCGCCGGGGCCGTGGGGATGTCTTCCGCACCTCCCCGGCATGGGAGACAACTCGAACCGGATGGGACCGGCCCCCACTGCTCGGACCGCAGAGCTAGGTGCCGAGTGCTGCACTTCTCGACCGGTACCGTGGGCTCATGGTCGAGCCGCGCGTGAGTCGAGTTGACGAGCCGCTACGCCCGCTCGTCCGGCTGCCTTTTGCCTCTGAGGTCGAGCTTCAACTTCTCTTGGCTGAACACCCCGGCCTGATTCCCGGAGCGAGCGATACTGCGGCGACCTGTCGGGAGTTTCCGACCGACTCCGGCCCCGTCGACGTGGTGGTGGTTGGCGGGGACGGGACCGTGACGATCGTCGAGACCAAGCTCGCGAGCAACGGTGAGATCCGCCGCGAGATCGTAGCCCAGGTCTTGGACTATGCCGCGCAGCTGGCGCAGCTTTCCTCCGCTGACTTCATCGCGCGGTGGGTTTCGCGCGGAGCCTCTCCGCTGCCTGCGGATGTTGTTCGTCCCCTAGCTGATCGTCTGTCTGCTGGCCGATTTCGACTCGTACTCGCCGTGGACGAGGTACACCCGCTGCTCTACGACATTGTCAGCTTCTGGAATGAGCGCCTGACTTTGGAGCTGTCGTTGGTCGTCGCCGAGTACCGGCGCTATCTCGAAGACGACCTAACCTTTGTGGTACCGACGATCTATGGCGAGCGGCTGCAGCGCGTGCCCGACCGGGCTGCCATCACGAGAGCGCCGACCAAGTCTTGGACGACTGACGAACTCACGACCTGGATTGCCGAACACGACCCTGGGGCCAGCGCAGCCACCGTTGAGTTCATTGCCGGCTCCCGCGAACTCGGCGCGCGCTGGACTGGCGGTAGCGGCGGCACGCCCGCCGGCCACTTCACTCTTGTGACGAGCGTCGTTCCAGAGGCCGCGCCCATCTACCTGTACACGTACCCAGTCTCCGGGGTGAAGGCCGAACTCAACTTCATCGACTGGACGAAGAAGCTGATTGACGAACCCTCCGCGATCGCCGCGGTCAACGAGCTCTTGGACGAACTCGAAGTGATCGCGGAGATCGCGCCGTATATCGCAAAGATTCGCCAGTCCGAATGGACTTCCCGACCAGGCGTGCCCCTTCGCGACCTCTCCCTCAAATCGGTGAGTGAGACCCTGCGCGCGCTGAGACGCTTCGTTGATCATCGTCAGTAGGGGCGACCGCAACACCGCCTGGAACGGCAACGGCGCAGTCATGACCAAGTGGGCGTGATGCGTCCGAAGGTGACCGATGTGTGGCGCTCGTTCCTAAGCGGGGAATGGAGGCCGGCGGAACGCTACTCAGAGGATCGGGAGCGGCCGCACTGGAATGTCCCGGTCGGCTATGACGACGACCGCGCCGGCGGTGAGGTCCGCCGCGTAGCGCAATGCCTCGGAGACGTAGGCCGGCTCAGAACCGACCATCGAGTCGAGCACGGTCTTGACGCTCGTGGACGATGGCGACGACGTCGATGAGTTCCTCGTCTTCGATGACGAGGTACCAGAGCTGGTACGGGAACACGTGCGTAACGACGTGGCGCAGACCGCTGTAGATGATCGGTGGAAGTTGCGGGCGCTCGATGACCCGGGCGATCGCGGCCTCGACTTCGTCCTGAAACCGGTGGACCTGGTGCGGCGCTTCAGAGAGATACCAGTCGATCGCGCGCACGTAGTCGTCGCCCGCCATGCGGCGGAGGCGGACCCGGTAGGTCACGCGGACTTCGTGGCCTGCGCGACCTTGGCCCGCATGCGGTCGCGGACTTCCGCCCAGAGGACGCCCTCTTCCGGGTGCGCTGTGGCCTCTGCGAGCCGGTCGTCGAGCAGCGCCGCCAGTTCCGGCGTGATCTCGACCGGCAGCGAGTCGTCGAGCGCGTCGCGGAGCTCGCGACGCGCGTCGGCGTCGAGGCGCAGCGCCCGCTCGAGAAGCTCCTGATCGACCATGCGCCCATGGTACCCACCGCCACCGACGCTCAGCCGGCCCGGCCGTGTCGGATGAAGGCGAACCGCCAGGCGGGGCGTGCGGCCTCGCCGCTGCGGGAGCCCGCGACGGGCGCCACGAAGATGTTGCCGGGGTGGGGATCGGCGTGGAAGTAGCCGAACCTGAAGAACTGCTCGAGCATCACATCGGCGAAGGCCGCCGCCACCTCGGACGGGTCGATGCCCGCCGAGCGCAGCCCGGCGACATCGTCGATCGTGATGGCGGTGGCATCCGACAGCGTGAGCACGCGGCGAGTCGTGCGCTCCCACACCACATCGGGCGCGGGGGTCGACGTGGCCGGCCCCTACGCGCAGCCGGACCAGCCATCCGGCGACCCGGCGCAGGGCGGCGAGATCGACCTCGACGATCGCCTGAATGCCCGGCCGCTTGCGGCGGCCAGCACGACGATCGCGGCAATAGCGCCGGTCAGCGCGGAGCGCCAGTTCCTTGTCGCCCCCGCGGCAACCACGATGGTGGTCGCCTCGACGGCCTCGACGAGGCACGCCAGGAAGACGGCCGCGAACAGGGTGACGTCAGCGAACGAACGGCCGTCGTCATAGCGATTGCTCGTGGGGAATAGCAGCGCATGTCCAGCCGCACCAGCCGCTCGTCATCCCAGGTAGTCGCGAAGCACGACGACTGCTTCGCGCCCGAAACGCAGCCGCACCCGAACCATCGTCACGGTGTCGCTCAGCAAAGCGAGCGCCTGCTCCGGAGTCAAGTGCGCAACCTCACGGGGAGGCGGCACGAAGCCACCTGGCACCCGATAGACCTCCACGATGCGCGGCTGAACGTGGGCGCCGCCGAAGTGGGCCCGGGCGTAGTGGGCAGCATTGCGTCGAGCATCGTCGAGATCCGCCATCACGCCTCCCCACCGAACTCGGCACGTGCTGTTTCCCCAGCGCGATCCCGGCGTGGGAGAAACAGCAACTGCCTTACCTCAAGTTTCAGCCCCACCATCTCAAGAAATCGCCAAGAAGACCGACACGACTGGGTAAGCGGGTCGGCGGTGGGCCGCAACTACGTTCCTTCGCCCAGCCACGCGGTATGGCCTTCTCGGGGCGGATCGGGTATTGCCGCTGACGGTTCTATCGAGCCGGCTAGGAGGCAATCGACAGGTTCACCTCGCTGTCTGTCGTCCTCGGTGCAGTGGCCGTCATGCTCGGCTTCCCGCTTGCGCACCCGGTCATCGGTCTGCTCATCGCGGGCTCGATCCCGCAACTGCGCTGGGTCACCCTCCGCCCGCGCAGACGCATCCGTGCACCGCACACCCAGAGCTGACACGCAATTCAACGGTGTAGAACCGAATCGCCCTCTGAAAGGAAACTGCGATGTCCGTAGTCAAGATCAACGCCCTCCACGTCCCCGAAGGCGCCGGAGCCGAAATCGAGAAGCGCTTCAGCGCTCGCGCCCACGCCGTAGACGGTCAGACCGGATTCGAGGGCTTCCAGCTGCTGCGCCCGGTCTCCGGCGAGTCCCGCTACTTCGTCGTCACCACCTGGGCCAGTGAGGCCGACTACCAGAACTGGCGCACCGGCCAGGCCGCCTCCCCCCACGGCGGCCAGAACCCCGTCGCCAGCGGAGCCGACCTCCTCGAATTCGAGACCGTCGAACTCTGAAGCATCTGACGCGGAAACCACCACGCTCGATGTCAGCACCATCGAGCGCACCCCGGCCCTCCGCGGGGTGAGAGCAACGATCGAGTCCAGGGGCGTACCGGACGCGGGAGCCGGTCGACCGTGCCGCGCGTCGCCTCATGCAGAATCCGACCCTGTCGTCATTCGCGCCAGGGTCGTCGTTCGCGCCAGGTGAGGCAGACGATCACCGCGCCCAAGAGCGAAAGCGCGGCGACGCCGCGCCGCGCCCCCGTGCGGCAGCCGCCGTCACCGTCGCCGTTCTTCTCGGCTCGAGCCGCCGACCAGGGCATAGACCAGCGGCAGCGCGGAAACGCACATCAGCACGATGCCGAGCGGGGCTGCGTGCGGGATGAGCAGAATGCCGCCGATGAGGAATCCGGCGAACAGCACCGCCCCGACGCCGCGGCGGACGAGCTGTTCGAGGCGAATGAGGCGGCGATCGATCCCGGGGCTCGCGAATGTGACCGCGCCGTCGTTGACGCGGGTGACGAGCGCGTCGATCCGCTGCGGCAGGCGCAGGGCGATCCCCGCCATCGACACCGCCTCCCTCGCGGCGGCCACGATGGTGTTGCCGCCTTCCTCACGCAGCAGCCGCGCCGCGTAGGGCTCGACCGCGTCCCACATGTTGAACTCGGGGTTGATCGAGCTGCACACCCCTGACGTCACCGACATCGAACGGAACAGCAGGATGAAGTTCTCGGGCACCTGGAACGGCAGCGAGCGCACCACCGCGGTGAGCTCCTTTCCGAATTCGCGGAACTCGCGCTGATCGACCGTCCGCAGCTGCGCGAACCCCATACCGCCGAACCGGTCGAAGAGCTGGACCATCGCCCGTTCCAGCTCGACTGTGTCGGCGGTGGGCAGCAGGAACCCGACATCCTGGATGCTGGCGACGAGGCCGTGCCCGTCGCGCGAGGCGACCGCGAGGAGCAGCCGGCGCAGGCCGTCGCGCATCGTGTCGGGGACCTCGCCCATCATGCCGAAGTCGATGAAGTTGAACCGCCAGGCGGGGCGTGCGGCCTCGCCGCTGCGGGAGCCCGCGACGGGCGCCACGAAGATGTTGCCAGGGTGGGGATCGGCGTGGAAGTAGCCGAACCTGAAGAACTGCTCGAGCATCACGTCGGCGAAGGCCGCCGCCACCTCGGACGGGTCGATGCCCGCCGAGCGCAGCCCGGGGACATCGTCGATCTTGATGGCGGTGGCATCCGACAGCGTGAGCACGCGGCGAGTCGTGCGCTCCCACACGACGTCGGGCACGGCGACGCGAGGGTCATCCGCGAACATCTCCCGGAATCGCTCGGCGCCCGCCGCCTCGTGGAGGTAGTCGATCTCTTCCAGGCTCGTCGCCGTGAACTCGGCGAGCAGGGCGCGGGGGTCGACGTGGCCGGCCCCTACGCGCAGCCGGACCAGCCATTCGGCGACCCGGCGGAGGGCCGAGAGGTCGACCTCGACGATCGCCCGGATGCCGGGCCGCTGCACCTTCACGATGACCTGGTCGAAGCCATTGTCGGCGGCATCCGCCGCGGCAAGGCGAGCGCTGTGCGCCTGACCGAGGGATGCCGCAGCCACCGGTGCCTCGACGAACGATGCGTACGCTCGCTCGAGCGGCACCATCAGCTCGGCCTCGGCGAGCTGCCGGATCGCCGGGAAGGGGGCAGCCGGCACCTCATCCTGGAGGCCGGCGAGCTCCGCCGTGATCTCGGGAGGCAGCACGTCGAGCCGGGACGACAGGAACTGCCCGACCTTGATCATCAGGCCGCCGAGGTCGACGGCGAGCACGCGGAAGCGCTGCGCGACGCGGACCAGCCGCGCCGTGCGCCCGCGCGCCGCGAAGCGCGCCAACCCGATGCGCGGCAGGATGACCTCGTACCACCAGCTCTGCATGATGTAGCGCCCCGCGAACCACAGGATGCGACGGTAGCGGGCGCGCCCGTCCCCGGCGTCGGGCATCGGACCCTCGTCAGGGCCGGGTGCCGGTGGCATCCGATCAGTCCTGGGCGAGGATCGAATAGAGCTTGCGACGGGTCTCGTCGAGCACCGTCACCGCCTGTTTCACCTGCTCGGGCGTGCCGGTGCGCCTGAGCTGCGCGGCGGCCTGCGCGAGCTCCATGGCGGCCTTGGGCAGCGCGCCCATGCCGGGTAGGTCGCGCGGGCCGGAGGCCTCCCACGGCGCGGCGCGGTCGGCGGAGGCGTCCGCCTCGGCCTGCCCCGCCTCGGTGAGCGAGTAGGTCTTCCGGCCGTCCCCTTCGGCCGCACTGATGAGGCCTTCGTCGGCGAGGAGCTGCAGCGTCGGGTAGACCGAACCCGCGCTCGGCTTCCACGCGCCGCCGCTGCGCTGCTCGATCTCGGCGATGATCTGGTATCCGTGCATCGGCTTCTCCGCGAGGAGCGCGAGAACCGCGGCGCGCACGTCGCCGCGCGCCATCCGCGGTCCGGCGCGGTGCTCGAACTTCGCGCGCAGCTGATCGAACGCGTCGGCCAGCGGCTGACCGGAACCGGCACGCCCACCGCCGAAGCCGTGGGATCCGAAGCCCCCGCCTGGGAATGAACTGCTCATGACGACCTCCTTGGTCTTTGAGGCCCCAGTGGACCCCGACGACATATCACGATATATCGCTGAGCGACGTGCACCCTGGGAGTTGCCCCTCAGCGCCCAGAGCGCCGTGCTCAGCGAGGGCTCGGCGGGCTCGCAGAACCCGTCGCTAGGGTGGGGCGCATGACCGAGGTCGTCGCGCACCGTCGTGGGCGGCCTCCCGCCGCCGAGCAGGTCGACAACCGGGCGGTCATCCTGCGCGCGGCCCTCGAGGAGTTCGCCGAGCACGGCTACGACGGCACGTCCCTGCGCGGCATCGCCCGCCACGCCCAGGTCGACCCGGCGCTCGTGCACCACTACTTCGGCGACAAGAGCGAGCTCTTCAGCACGGTGCTCGGTGCGGACGGAACGGTCGACCCGGCCTTCCTCGCGATCCTCGACGGGCCCCGGGAAACCCTCGTCGGCGACTACCTGCGGTTCGTGCTCTCGCTCTACGAAGACCCGGCTCAGCGCGAGCAGATGACCGCGCTGCTGCGGGCGGCGATCGGCACCAACGAGATGGCGCACCTCGCGCGGGCCTTCGTCTCGAGCGAGGTCAATGCCCGGTTCGCCGCGATCGCCGCGGGCCCGGACCCCGCGTTGCGCGCCGACCTCGTCTCGACGCAGCTGCTCGGGCTCTTCGTCGCGCGCTTCGTGTTCGCCGTCGAACCGCTCGCCTCGGCATCCGTCGACGATCTCGTCGCCCTCATCGCACCGACGATCGAGCGGTACCTCTTCGGCGAATGAGCGCCGGCCCTGCCGGCGTTGCGAAACATTCGATGTGTTGCGAACGCCTCGCCATGCCGTAGATTTCCTCACGTGCTGACTTCTCGTCGGCGGCGGCTGACCCGCGCCGCCTCAGCCGGCCTGCTCGCGCTCGGGCTCGCCGCGATGCAGTTCGCCTTCGCGACGCCGCGCGCGTACGCGGATACGAACGTCTCGACGTGGAGCGGCCTGCAGGACGCCTTCAGTCACGCCCCAAGCAGCCCGATCACTCTGGCGCAGGACATCACCGGCGTCGCCGGCCAGAGCCTCGCCGTGCCGTGTCACGGCAGCGTCACGCTCGACCTCAACGGCCACACGCTGAACGTCGACGCCTCCACCACCTACTATGCGGCGGGCATTCGCGTCGTCGGCGCCGGGACCGCCCTCACCATCGAGGACACCAGTGCCGCACACAGCGGACACCTCATAGCGCGCGGCGGGGGGACAGGCATCAACAACGGCGGCGCCGGGATCGGTGCGCCCGGCGCGACCTCGGATGCCGGCGCGTCCATCACCATCACCGGCGGAACCATCACAGCGTACGGCGGATATCAGGCCGCGGGCATCGGCGGCGCGAACTATCCCGGCGGCGACGTCACGATCACCGGCGGAACGGTGACCGCTGTCGGCGGCGACGACTTCGGCACCGGCATCGGCGGCGGCTGGAGCAGCGCTAACCTCTCCAACGGCGGCGGAACCCTCGCCATCCACGGCACTCCATTCGGCACGGTCGCCGCAAACGGCGGCAGCGTCGGATTTGGCGTCGGGGCCGCGGCCGGAGCGACAATCAGCGTTCTGCCCGATGCGGCGCAGCACTTCACCTCGGCATCGTGGCCCGGCTATTTCACGATCGCCTTCGGTCACGTGCTGAGCTTCGACACCGGCGGCGGCGACCGGATCGACCCGGAGTTCGTCGCCCAGTCGGCGAATACCGCCGCGCCGGCCCGTACCCCTACACTCGCTCACCACACGTTCGGCGACTGGTACACGGACTCCTCCTTCACGACACAGTTCAACTTCGGCACACCGATCACCGCCGACACGACCGCCTACGCCCAGTGGACGACCAACCACTACCCGGTGACGTTCGACCTCAAAGGCCACGGCGCACCGATCACCGGCGAATCCGTCGAATACGACCACCACGCAACAACCCCGACCGCCCCCACCGAGACCGGCTACACCTTCGGCGGCTGGTACACCGACAGCGCCCTCACCACGCCCTTCGACTTCACCCCAACCGTGACCGGCCCCCTGACCCTCTACGCCCAGTGGACGACCAACCACTACCCGGTGACGTTCGATCTCGGCGAGCACGGCACCGCCATCCCCGGCGAGTCCATCGAATACCGCGACCACGCGACAGCCCCGCCCGACCCCACCGAGACCGGCTACACCTTCGGCCGCTGGTACACCGACAGCGCCTTCACCACGCCCTTCGACTTCGAAAACACATCGATCACCGCCGACACGACCCTCTACGCGAAGTGGACGGCAATTCCCGTACCAGCACCCGCGCCGACGCCAAGCCCGACGCCCAGCCCAAGCCCGACTCCGAAACCCGCTCCGGGCCCGAAGCCCGTCGTATCGCCTGCGCCGTCGGTCACCCCGGCAGCGGCGGTGGTCATCGCTCCAGCGCCATCCGCCACCCCGACGCCGACCCCCTCCCCGACGCCGACCCCCGCGCCGCCGAGCGCGACACCGACGCCGACTCCCGCGCCCGCCATCGTCACCCCGCCGACAGGCGGCAACGCGCCGCCGAGCGCGGTGACGGCGAAGCTGCCGAGCGTGCAGAATGTCGCCTCCGACATCGCCCTGCACCCCGAGCACCTCGCCTTCGAGGCCGCCGCCGGGCTGGTGTGGATCCTGCTGCTCGTCTTCGTCGTGCGCACCCTGGGCGAGGCGCTGCGGCACCGCTACCTGCACTGGTCCGAGAGCACGGCCAAGCGGCATCCCGGCCTGGCGCGACGGTTGCGCGGGCTGGTCGGCCTGGTCGAGGGTCCGCGAGTGCTGACGCTGCTCGTCAGCGTCGTCCTCACCGCCGTCATCATGTGGCTCGTCGAGCCATCGCAGCAGGGATCCGCCGTCGCCGTTCGCATGCTCGGCTCCGTCCTCATCGCGGTCGTCGCCACGAATCTGCTCACCCGCGCGCTCGCTGCGGTGCTCGGCCGGATCTTCTGGGGCGTCCGGATGACCGCGTTCGCGTCCGGCTGGGGACTCGTCATCGGCCTGCTCGGGCTCGCCATCTCGCATATGGTGCAGTTCGTGCCGGGATTGCTCGAGCCGTCCACCATCCTGCTCCACCACCACGACGACACGCCCCCGCGTCACGCCATGCGGGTCGAGGCGCTGCGCGGCTGGCTGGCGATCGGGCTCGCCGTCGGCGCGTGGTTCGCGCTCGCGGCCGTGCCCGCTGAGGGAAGCTGGCAGACGCTGCTCTGGCATGACGCGCTCGTGCTCATGGCGGTCGGCGGCATCTTCGGTCTCTTCACCGATCTCATCCCGCTCCCGGCGCTGCTCGGCGGCGGGCTCTGGGCGCACGCCCGCAGCCACTGGGTGGGGCTCTCACTCGTCACCGCGACCGCCTTCGCCGTCATCGTCGTGCCGCACTCGAGCAACTGGCTCGAAGTCGGCGACGTCGGCCGGTGGATCTCCATCGCGGTCGTGGCCGCCCTCGTCGCCGTGGTCGGGATCGTCGTGATCAACTGGCAAGCCCACCGCGAGCTCGCGCAGCAGCAGCCCGCGCCCGCCGACGAGGCCTGAGCCGCGACCCAGGGCCGTACGGCACAGGATCGGACGACCCAGGGCCGTACGGACCCAGGGCCGTACGACTCAGTGCAGGCCGGTGACCTGCGCGGCGTAGGCGGCAGCCACGTCGACGGTCGACGGATTCCACGGGATCAGCCAGTCGGACACCGGGCCATCCTCTCCCGCGGGCAGGCGGCGGGCGTGCCGCCCGGTGGGACGGCGCCGTCGGGGTATGAGAGCATCGCGGCATGCAGGTCATCACCGCGGCCGCACTCGAGCCCTACCTCAAAGCGGATGACGCGCCCCGCCCGAGCGTGCGCGTCGCCCTGGTCCAGCACCGCTGGCTGCCCGACCCCGGCGCCCTGCAGGCGGAGCTCGCCGAGGGGATCGCCGCCGCCGCGGCCGCGGGCGCGCAGGCCGTCTTTCTCGCCGAGCTGACGCTGTCGAAGTACCCGGCGAACGTGCGGGCATCCGGCGCCCCCAAGCACGATGCGGAAGACCTCGTCGCCGGCCCCACCTTCGCCTTCGCCGCCGCCCAGGCGAAACTGCACGGCATCGTCGTGCACGCGAGCCTCTTCGAGAAGCCGGCCCCCGACGACGAGCCGCACGACCCGCGAGGCTACAACACCGCCATCCTCGTGTCGCCGGCCGGAGAGCTCCTCGGTCGCACCCGCAAGACGCACATCCCCGTCACCGCCGGCTACTACGAGGACACCTACTTCCGGCCCGGCCCCGCGATCGACCCGTATCCGGTCTACCCCGTCGAGGCGCTCGGCGGCGCGAAGCTCGGCCTGCCCACCTGCTGGGACGAGTGGTTCCCCGAGGTGAGCCGCAGCTACGGCCTCGCCGGCGCCGACGTGCTCGTCTACCCCACCGCGATCGGCTCCGAGCCCGACTTCCCCCGCTTCGACACGGAACCCCTCTGGCGGCAGGTCATCGTCGCAGGCGGCATCGCGAACGGCCTGTTCATGGTCGTGCCGAACCGCTTCGGCGACGAGGGCGGCATCACCTTCTACGGCTCGTCGTTCATCTCCGACCCGTTCGGGCGCGTGCTCGCGCAGGCACCGCGCGACGAGGCCGCCGTGCTCGTCGCCGATCTCGACCTGCGCTCGCGCGCCGAATGGCTGACACTGTTCCCGTTCTTCGCGACGCGCCGCCCCGACACCTATGCGGGACTCCTGTGACCGAGGACGAAGAGCGCGCGGCCGAGGAGCGCGCCGTCGCGGCCCGGACCGCTCCGACGTATCGGATGCCGCCCGAGACGGACCGGCACGAGCGGCTCTGGATGGCCTTCCCCGTCGCCGGCTACACGCTGGGCGAGACGGATGCCGAGGCGGCGGAGGCCTACGCCATGTGGTCGGATGTCGCGAACATCGCGAGCGAGTTCGAGCCGGTGACGACGGTCGTCGACCCGTCGCAGCTCGCCGCGGCGACGAAGCGGCTCAGCCGCCAGATCGAGGTTCTCGTCGCCCCGCTCGACGACGCCTGGATGCGCGACATCGGGCCGACGTTCGTGCGCGACGCCGAGAGCGGTGCACTCGCCGCGGTCGACTGGGTGTTCAACGGCTGGGGAGCGCCGGCGTGGTCGACGTGGCGAAAGGATTCCCGCATCGCCCGGTTTGTCGCCGAGGCGGCGGGCGTTCCGGTCGTAACGTCCGACCTGGTCAACGAGGGCGGGGCGATCCACGTCGACGGCGAGGGCACCGTGCTGGTGACGAAGACCGTGCAGCTCGACCCGCACCGCAATCCCGGCTGGACCCGCACCCGGGTCGACGCCGAGCTCGAGCGCACCCTCGGCACGCCGAACGTGCTGTGGCTCGAGCGCGGGCTGACCCGCGACTACGAGGACTTCGGCACCCGCGGCCATGTCGACATGCTCGCGACGTTCGCCGCACCCGGGCGGGTGCTCGTGCACGTGCAGACCGACCCCGGCCATCCCGACTTCCCGGTCACCGCGGCCAACCGCGACCTCCTGGCCACGCGGTCGGACGCCGCCGGCCGGCCGTTCGAGGTCGTCGAGCTCCCGGCTCCGCCGATCCTGCGGGATTCCGAGGGCTTCGTCGACTACAACTACGTCAACCATGTCGTGGTCAACGACGGGGTCATCGCCTGCGCCTTCGGTGACCGGGCCGCCGACGACCGCGCCGCCGGAATCCTCGCCGAGCAGTACCCCGGACGCCGCATCGTGCCCCTCGACGCCCGGCCGCTCTTCGCCCGAGGCGGCGGAATCCACTGCATCACCCAGCAGCAGCCCGCGCTCTGACGTCGAGATCGCGGGATCGACCGTCCGCTGCGATGCGCGCACCGCGGTCGACGATCTCACGCTCGCCATCGAGCACGGCGAGATCTTCGGCCTGTTCGGCTCAATGGCGTCGGCACGATGCCGGCGGCCGCCATCGGGGTGCGCTGGTTCCGCTGGGATTCGCGGTCAGGCGGTCTAAGCTGCCCGCGTGATGAGGCGGACTCGGATCGTCGCCGCGACCGTCGCGGCACTTGTCGTCGTGGTCGTGGCGGGGTGCGCTTCGCCGAGCGGAGCGCCGAGCAGTCCCACACCGCCTCCCGTGGCGCAGGTGCAGAGCGCGGTCGACTGCACTGCCTCGCTCTGGCAGGTCCTCGGCCAGGCCGGCCCGGCGCCGACCGCCGCGCCCGGCACGATGCCGCCAGGGTTCGGCCCCGTCGCCGCGGTGATGTGCAGCATGACGTCGGTGACGGATTCCGCCGGCCAGTGGTCCGCGATCAAGGAGACCCGGTACACCGGTGACCTCGGCGCACTGATCGCCGCCCTGCACGAATCTGATGACGTGCCGCCGGTCGGTGCGGCGTGCCCCGCCATGGCGGAGCTCCCGCCCGCCCTCTGGCTCGTCGATGCGAGCGGCGCGGCGATCTGGGTCCGCTATCCGAAGGACGGGTGCGGCTTCTCGAAGAAAGATCCGGGCATCGCGCTGGCGGCGCTGTCGGCGACCGATCTCAGCGTAGTCAAGGTGCAGCTCGTCACGCCGAAGGCCGCCATCGACTCGACGTGCGCGACGGGCTGGAAGCTCATGCCGCCGTCCGCATACCCGCCCGCGCCGGGTGACAGCGTCTCGGCGGCGAGCACGGCGGAAGTGTGCCGCTACCGCGTGTCCGGCTGGTCGCAGGATGACGGCGCCGGGGTCTTCGAATCCGGTCGCGTCCTCAGCGGCGACGACGTCTCGACGGCGTGGAGCCTCGCGACGAGGGGTGCCTCGGCACCGCCGTGCACGACGCGGGCGACCGAGTTCGGCATCCTGCAGTCCGCCGACCCGAACGGGGGCGGCCCCTTCTACTGGGTCGAGCTCGACGGCTGCCGGCGCGTCTACCCGCAGGGCGGCCCGGCCTATCGGGCGCCGGCCGCGCTCATCGCGCTCTTCGGCTGAGCTCGCGCTCCGAGGCGCGTCGGGCGAAGTCGGGCGATCGAGGCGAGGCGAGGCGCCTCATCGCGGGAAGTCTTCCTCCACAAGAGGATATAGGATCTATATTCTATCAACATCAGCTTTTCACGTCCCCAATGTCGGTAGTTAGTCGTATTTTTGTTCTATGAAATCCAGTGGCATCCTCGACGCCGTGACCGCTCTGGTCGCGAGCGCGTCGGCTGCGCTGCCAAGCGCTGAGACGGTGGCCGGGCTTGCCGACGACGCACTCATCGAGCTGCAGCGCGTCATCGCCGCGGGCGAGACCGTATGGGCCAAGGCCGGGGCGACCGCGGCGGCCCAGATCGCTGCGCGCTCGGCGCGCACACTCGGCCACTCCGGCCTGGCGCAGCGCAACGGCTACTCCGAAGCGTCGAAATTCGTCCAGTCCCTCACCGGGTCGACGATCGGCGAAGCGCGTCGGCTCGTCGCGACCGGCGAACTGCTCGCGGGCGCCGGCGGATTCGAACTGAGCGACGCACCCGGTGCCGAGTCGGCCGATGCGATGGGGCCGACCGGCCCGACCGCCTCGTGGGGCGCCGTGCTCGCCGACGCTCTGCGGTCAGGCGCGCTGACGCTCGCCCAGGTCGACGCGGTGCGCTCCGAACTCGGCGCCCCGTCCGGCGGTCCGGCCGGCAGCCCGCCGACCGTCGATGACTGCGCACGCTGGGCCGATGCCGCACGCGTCCTGGTCGACGGCGCTTTCCGGTTCGGCCTCACCGCCGAGGAACTGCGCAGGGAGGCCCGGCGAGTCCGCGCGCGGCTCGACGCGGCGGCGATCGAAGAGCAGCGACTCGAGCGGCTCGCTGCGCGCTCCTTCCGATCGTTGCGGCGCGGCGATGGCATGACTCAATACACGATCGTGGCCGACCCCGAGTCGGCGGCGGTCATCGACAGCGCAATCGACGCCGCCCTCTCGCCCCGCCTCGGCGGCCCGCGCTTCGTCGAAGCAGGCGCGCGCGCTGCCGCCGACGAGCTCTCCGCCGACTCCCGCTCGCGCGAGCAGCACGCCTTCGACATTTTTCTGGCCCTGTTCGCCGCCGGCGTCGGCACCGACGGCACGGTGATGCCCGCCGAGGTCTCGGCCGAGGTGCGCATCCTTGTCACCCGTGGCGAGCTTCAGCGGGCGGTGACGGACACCGGCGCGGGCATCGCTCACATCGAGGGCCAGACTCACCCGATTGGCGCCCGGGCCGTGCTGCGCCACCTCTGCTCGGGCCGGTTCGTCCCCGTGCTCTTCGACGAAAGCGGGCGAGCGCTCGATGTCGGCAGATCGCGACGGCTCTTCGCGGCGAGCCAGCGCATCGCGCTCGCCGCCCGCGACGGCGGCTGCATGTCTCCGGGGTGCGACCGGCCGCCTTCGCAGTGCGAAGCGCACCACATCATCCCTTGGTCCGAGGGCGGCGGCACGAGCGTCGACGACGGCATCCTGCTGTGCCGGTTCCACCACCTGTCGCTTCACAACTCCGACTCGCGGATCGAGCGCGACAATCACGGCGTCTACCGACTGCACCGCGCCTCGACGGGCGAGGTGATCGAGCTGCGCAGCAAGTCGGGCGCGCTCGGCGACCTGCTGCAGACCGGCTGAGGGCGCGCTCGAGGCGCGCGCACCGGGCCGCACCTCGCCTGCTCGAGCGTCGGCGACGGCATTGCCGGTCGGCAGCGGCAGCGGCAGCGGCAGCGGCAGCGGCAGCGGCCTTCAGCGCAGGGCGACCCTCACCGCAGGGCGGCCAGCGCGTAGTCCTTGACGCGCGAGGAGTCGAGCGAGTCCCACCCCGCCACGCGCCGGTCGCCGGCGAACCACACCGTCGTCTCGGCCGGGGTGCGGCCGCCGTGCCCGCCGCGGCCGTCGCGGTGGCCGTGGTCGGTCGTGATGAGCACGGTCCACTCCTCGCGCGGGCTCAGCGCGGCGAGCAGCCGGCCGACGAGGGCGTCGACGTCCTCGAGCGCGTGCCCGTAGCGTTGCCCCACCCCGTGCCAGTGCCCGGCCATGTCGACCTGGCCGAGGTAGACGAACGCCGCGGCCACATCGCCCGCGGCGAGCGCCCGCTCGGCATCGGCGACGACCGCCTCGTCGGCCTCGACCCAGGACTCGAGACTCGCGACCCGGCGCCTGGGCACGTAGACCGGCCCGGCGAGCAGCGGCCCCGCACCTGCGCGCAAACCGATGACCGGCCAACTCGCGGCGGCGTAGACCCGCTCGTCCGGCCGGTCGAGCTGGACCGCCTCCAGGAAGCCCGGATGCCGGGCGAGTCGACGCGACCGCAGCCAGTTGCGCCGGATGCCGTGCCGATCGGCCCACACGCCCGTGAAGATCGTCGCCCACTGCGCCGCCGACATCGTCGGGTTGACCGGCGGGATCTGCGCCGCCGTCAGGAACCCCGATGCCGCCACCGCGTCGATGTTGGGCGTCGCGGTCGCCAGCAGCGTGTCGTACCGGACGCCGTCGACGCCGATGAGCAGGAACCGGCTCACTTGCCGGAGTTCTCGGCGGCCACCGCAGCCTGGATCGCCGCCTGCAGCGCCGCCTGCGCGTTGCCGTACGCCGTCCAATCGCCGTTCTTGAGCGCCGCCTGCGCATCGGAGAACGCCTGCTGCGCCGCGGCGAGCGCCTTCTGCAGCGCCGCATTGGAACCGGTCGGGGCCGTCGTGCCCGGCGTCGTGGTCCCCGGCGAGGTCGTCCCCGGCTTCGCCACGCCCTGGTCGCCCGCGCTCGCGCCGGAGTTCCCCCCGAAGAGCTTGTCGAGGGCGGCATCCAGGGTCGGCTCCATGGCGATGTTCTCGCCGAAGGCGACCATGACCTCCTGCAGCTGCGGGAAGCTCGTCGTGCCCTTCGACTGCACGTAGACGGGCTCGACATAGAGCAATCCCCCGCCGACCGGAATCGTCAGCAGGTTGCCGTAGACGACGGCGGTGGCGCCGCCCACCCGCAGCACGTTGAGCTGGCTCGAGATCGTGGAGTCGTTCTCGAAGTTCGCCTGCACCTGCCCGGGCCCCGGCACGTTGTCCTCGGCCGGCACGTCGAGCAGGCGCAGCGTGCCGTAGTCGGGTGCGACGGTGCCGGCCGTCGTCCCGGCGTCGGAGTCGACGGCGAGATAGCCCTTGAGGACGCTGCGGCTCGTCGACCCGGCCGAGGAGGCGGGGATGTACGTCGAATACAGCGAGTAGGTTGGCGACTTCTGGCCGGGCACCTGCATCGTGAGGTAGTAGGGCGGCTGCAGGCTCGACGAGTCGACCGTGCGCGGATCGTCCGGGACCTTCCAGGTGTCCTCGCCGAGGAAGAACTGCCCCGGGTCGGTGACGTGGTAGTTCGCGAGGATCGCGCGCTGCGTCTTGAAGAGGTCCTCGGGGTAGCGCACGTGCGACATGAGATCCCCGCTCATGTCGGAGAGCGGCTTCACCGTCGTCGGGAACACCTTCTCCCAGGTCTGCAGCACCGGATCGTTCGGGTCCCAGGCGTAGAGCGTCACCGCGCCGGTGTAGGCGTCGACCGTCGCCTTCACCGAATTGCGGACGTAGTTGATCGAGTCCACCGGGTACTGCTGCGGCAGCGTCTCCGAATCGGCGATGTCGGCCGAGTAGCTGGAGCGCATCGAGTACGGGTAGTCGTTGCTCGTCGTGAATCCGTCGATCAGCCAGACCAGGCGACCGTCGACGATCGACGGATACGGGTTGGAGTCGAGCGTGAGGTACGGCGCGACCTTCTGCACCCGCTGGGCCGGGGCGCGGTCGTAGAGGATCTGGGAGTCGGCATTCACCGACGTGGACAGCAGGATCTGCTCGCTCTGGAACTTCAGCGCGTAGGCCAGCCGGTTGAGGAAGCTGTCGAGCTTCGGGCCGCCGTTGCCGCTGTAGGTGTTGTAGGTCGCCTGCGCGCCGTTGCCGCCCGCGGGATAGTCGAGCTCGATGGGCGGCGAACCCGCCGCCGCGCCGACGATCGAGTAGGCGGGCATGTTCTCGCCGAAGTAGACGCGCGGTTCGTAGGTCGGCAGCGTGCCCGCCGTCGGAATGCCGCCCTCGAGGAACACCGGCTTGCCGTCGGGCTGCCGCGAATTGCCCGCCGCCGCGACGAGGCCGTACCCGTGCGTGTAGACGAGGGTGTCGTTGAACCAGTTCTGCGAGTCGCCGAGGGCGCTCTGGTCGATGGAGCGCACCGCGGTGACGGTGTCCTGCACCTTGCCCGCGATCGAGTACCGGTCGACGTCGAGCACGTCGGGGAACTGGTAGTACTGCTTGTACTGCTGCAGCTGCCCGAACGCCGGGCTCACCACTGTCGGGTCGATGATGCGGATGCTCGCCGTCGTCTGCGCGTCGGTCCGCAGCGCCCCGGGCGACGCGGTCGTCCGGGCCTGGTACGTGGATTCCGTGACGTCGGAGACCCCGTACGCGGCGCGGGTCGCCGTGATCGCCTTCTGAATGTACGGCGTCTCCAGCGTCTGCGCGCTCGGCGCCACCTGCAGCTTCTGAATCGCCCACGGGTAGATGGTTCCGATGACGAGGGCCGCCACGATGAGCAGGCCGACCCCGATGAGCGGGTAGCGCCAGCGCCCGATCACCGCGGCGACGACGAAGAGGGCCGCGACGAACACGGCGACGCCCGCGAGGATCGTGCGCGCGGGGACGGTGGCGTTGACATCGGCATAGGCGGCACCCGAGATGAGGCCGTTGACGTTGGAATCCGTCACCGTCGAATACCGGTCGAGCCAGACGCTGCCGGCCTGGACGAGCAGGTAGACCGCTGCGATGACGGCGATCTGGATGCGCGCCGACTTCGCAATGCGCACGTCGCGCCCGTTCACCCGGATGGAGCCGTAGAGGTACGCCACCGCGATGGTCGCGAGGAAGCAGATGATGAGCACCGCCGACGCGAACGCCACGATCGAGTGCAGGAACGGCAGCGTGAACATGTAGAAGCCGTCGTCGATGCCGAACTGCGGGTCCTTGACGCCGACCGGGGTCGCGTTGACGAACATCGCCGCCTGCTGCCAGCGCACGCTCGACGCGATGCCGGCGAAGAGGCCGAAGACGATGGGGACGACCCACATCGCGAAGCGCCGGAGCGGTTCGACGACCTGCTGGTAGCGGTCGAGCTGCGCGCTCAGCTTCGCGTAGACCGGTCGGAGCCGGTGCGCGAGGTTGATGGACAACCAGAGGGGCACCCCCATGCCGAGCACGCCGACGAAGAACATGCCGATGCCCCAGCCCCACTCGGTGAAGAGCACCCCCGAGAACCCGAGCTGCTGGTACCAGAGCACGTCGGCGTAGAGGCCGGCGAAGACGAAGAACGCGATGACGACCACGACGACGGCCACGACCGTCAGCCAGGCGATGAGGAACCCGCGTCGATGCGGTGTCATCGGATGCGGCGGCGAGGCGGTGGTCACGGGGCCATCCTAGGATCCGCAGGTCGGGAGCGCCCCGACGCCGGTGCCGCTCGACTCCGCCGCGAGCACGACGAGCGAGTCTCTCAGGGTGTTCACCGCGAAGACGCTGAGCCCGGCGGGCACGTGGCCGACGACCTCGTCGCAATTGCTCGCCGGGGCGAGGAAGATCGTCGCGCCGGCGGCCTTCGCGGCATACATCTTCTGCCGGATGCCGCCGATCGCACCGACGTCGCCGTCGCCGTCGATCGTGCCGGTGCCCGCGACATCGAGCCCGGCGTTGAGGAATCCAGGCGTCAGCTTGTCGATGATGCCGAGTGCGAACATCTGACCGGCGCTCGGCCCGCCGACGTCGCTGAGGTTGATCGTCACGGCGACGGGGATCCTGTCGTAGCGCACTCCGATGTAGACGCCGATGACGGCTGCCCCGCTGCTCTCGACCGGAGTGATCCGGACGGTCTGCCGCACGCCGGCGCGCTCGATGACGAACGTCGCGGGCGTGCTGGCGCCGTTCGCACCGATGAGCTTCCGCAGCTGGGCAGTGCCGGTGACCGCGACGCCGTTCACCGAGACGAAGGCGTCGTCGGGTTTCAGGATGCCGTTCGCCGGCAACGTCGGATCGACCGAGCCGACGATGACCTGCTCGCCGATGGTGTGCCCCAGCTCGCGCAGCGCGGCGACCGTCGCGTCCTGCTGCGAGGTCGCCATGTCCTGCGCGCTCTGCCGGCTGGACTGGTCGGAGGTCTCGCCGGCCGGGAACTCGACGTCGACGGGAACGACCGTCCTGCTCGGGTCGAACCACGCCTGGACGACCTGCGACCAGCTCGGCAGCGCATCCGGATTGCCGTAGAGGTTGACCGTGAGCAGGTCGAGCTGCCCCTTCGTCGGATACGTCTTCACCGCGCTCGGGATGGCGAGGACCTGCTTGGCGTTCGCGCTCGGCCGGGTCGTGCCCTGCGGGCTGTAGACGGGAGTGTCGACGCCGAGGGTGTTGTAGACCGGCCCCGGACCCTCGATGACGTAGGGCGCGGGGGTCGCGGCGAGGACGGCGGCCAGCACCACGGCCGCGGCGATGAGCACCCATCCGACGAGGACGCGGCGCGGGGTCCGCGGCCGGCCGGCCCCGCCGCGAGCCGCGGAATCGTCTTCCTCATCTCTAGCAGCGAACAGCGACATCGGTTTCTTTCCAGCGGGCGGCCTTAGCGTTGTCAGTATGGCGGATGACGACAGGCAGAACCCTGAGGACGCCCTGCGCGACATGCTGCGCGGCCTCCTCGGCGGCGACGGCGGGATCGACCCGGCGAAGCTTGCCGGCGTGGCCGGGCTGCCCAGCGATCCGGCATCCGTGCAGCAGCTCATCGCGCAGCTGCAGAACGCCATCCGCGTCGACGGCACCGTCAACTGGGACCTCGCCAAGCAGCAGGGGCAGCAGCTCGCCCGCAAGAACTCGGTCGCGACGACGCCCGGCCAGGTGTCGGGGCTCGAGCAGGCGTTCCACGTCGCCGCGCTGTGGCTCGACGAGGCGACGACCGTCAGCGAGTTGACGGAGGTGCCGGAGCTGCTGGGGCGTGCCGACTGGGTGCGCCTCACCATGCCGCTGTGGACGCAGCTCGCCGAGCCGGTCGCATCGTCGATCGCCGACGCGCTGACGGCCGCCATGCAGGAGCAGGCGCCCGAGGAGTTCGCGAGCATGATCGCCGGTTCGACGAACATGCTGCGCTCCATCGGGGGGACACTGTTCGCGCTTCAGCTCGGCCAGGTCGTCGGCCAGCTCGCCGAAGAGGTCGTCTCCGGCGGCGATATCGGCATCCCCCTGCTCGAGGACGGCGTCGCGGCCCTGCTGCCGCAGAACGTCGCGGCGTTCGGCGAGGGACTCGACATCCCGGCCGACCAGGTCGCCCTGTACCTGGCGGTGCGCGAACTGGCGCACGCCCGGCTGTTCCGCCAGGCCAAGTGGCTGCGGCTGCAGGTCATCACCTCGATCACGGAGTTCGCGCGCGGCCTGCGCATCGACACGGACCGCATGGCCGAGCTCGCCGAGGGATTCGACCCGTCGAACCCCGAGGAGCTCCGCGAGGCGCTCTCATCCGGCGCGTTCATCCCGCCGAAGACCGAGGCGCAGCTCGCGACGCTCGCCCGGCTCGAGACGACCCTCGCGCTCGTGGAAGGCTGGGTCGACGTCGTCACGGCCGCGGCCACTGCCCGCCTGCCCAAGGCATCGGCCGTCGCCGAGACCGTGCGCCGCCGCCGCGCTTCGGGCGGACCGGCCGAGTCGGCGTTCGCGACCCTCGTCGGGCTGGAGCTGCGGCCGCGGCGACTGCGCGAGGCGGCCGCGATGTGGCAGGCCGTGACGGATGCCGTGGGCTACGCGGCCCGCGACGAACTCTGGGCTCACCCCGACCTGCTGCCGGATGCCTCCGACATCGACGACCCGTCCGGCCTCATCGCTCACCTCACGGCGCTGACATCGGGCCAGCGCACTCCCCAGGACGACATCGACCGCGCCCTCGACGAGCTGCTCGGCGGGGAGTAGCCCCGCGAGAGGCCCGAAACAGCCGCTCCTGCGCGCGTGCGGAGCCGCTTCGCGCACCTCGCGCTCGGTCGGCGCCGCCGGGTGTTGTGGAGACGCCGCGCGCGAGTGCGGCGGTGCAGGGCATCCTGCGGGGATGATCGTCAGGCTCGACCCGCGCCATCCCGCCGCATGGCGCTCGCCCACCACCGTGCAGTTCGGATTCGATGCGGTCGCCGCGGTCGTGCCGGATGCCTCCGGCGTCACGGCCCGCCTCATCGCCGCTCTCGCCGAGGCGACGGCGCTGCCCGTCGAGGCGCTGCGCGTCGCCGCCGCAGCCGGCGGGGCACCCGCCTCCGCGGCGGACGACTTCGTCGCCGCCGCAGCCGCTGCCCTGCTGCCCGCCGCCTCGACCGGAACCGCGGTGCCGACAGCGCGCGTGGCCGTCGACGGGTCCGGCCCCGAGGCGGCGGCGATCGCGAGCGCGCTCGCGTTCGCGGGCGCCGAACTCGTCCACGACGACCGGGCCGACTGCGCCGTCGTCGTCGGCCGCTACGCGATCGAGCCGGAACGCTACGGCAGGTGGCTGCGTCGCGACATCCCGCACCTCGGCGTCGTCTTCGGCGACGTCGGCGTGCGCATCGGCCCGTTCGTCGAACCCGGCGACGGCCCGTGCCTGCGCTGCGTCGACCTCGCCAAAACGGATGCCGACGAGGCGTGGCCGGTGCTCGCGGCGCAGCTCGCCGGCCGGGACGCCTGGACGACGCTGCCACTGGCCAGGCCCGCCGCGCTCCGCGTCGCGACCGCGGTGGTGGACCGGCTGCTCGCCGACGACAGGTCGTTCGCAGAGCGGAGCGTCTTCATCGACGCGGCGTCCTTCCGGCTCAGTGCCGCGCCGCACTGTCCGCACCCGCGATGCGGCTGCCGAGGTCTGCCAGGAACCGAGACGCCGACCGGCGCTCCCGCCGCGGTCCCTGCGCGGCCCAGCTCAGCTCGAGTCGCTCGCGAGCGCGGGTGATAGCGACGTACAGGAGCCGGCGCTCCTCGTCCTGTGCGGCGAGCGTCGTCGCGTACGAGATCGGCAGCAGACCCTCGCTGAGCCCGACGAGATAGACGGTGCCCCACTCCAGCCCCTTCACCGAGTGGATCGTCGCGAGGGTGACCGCGGCCACCGTCGGCTCGTGCTGCTGCGCCTGGCGCTGCAGCAGCTCCTCGGTGAACTGTCGGAAGGTCGTGCCCGGCGCCGCCTCGTCGGCGAGGCGCATGAGCGCGCTCAGCGACTCCCACCGCCCGCGCACGGCGCCCTGGCCCACGGGAGGGGATTGCGTCCACCCGAGACTGCGCAGCACGTCGCTCACCGATTTGAACAACGGCTCGTCCACGACCGCCACCGATGCCCCGCGCAGGGCGAGCACCGCCTGCTTGACCTCCGGCAGGTCGAAGAAGCGCTTCGCCCCGTGCAGCCGGTAGGGGATGCCGGCCGCGGCGAACGCCTGCTCGAAAGCCGCGGACTGGACGTTGACGCGGTACAGCACCGCGATGGACTCCGGGCGCTCGCCCGCGGCGAGCTGCTGCGCGATGGCTGCCGCGATCCCCGCCGCCTCGGCGGCGTCGGTGTCGTAGACCGTGAGCGTCGGGGCACGGGTCTGACTATCGGCCGCACCCCCGCCCGCCTCTCGGCGGCGACTGTCGGTGCGACCCTCACCCGGACCGTCGCTGGAGCCGGTCGCCCGGAGTGCGATCGCTCCGGGCACCCCACGGACGGCCGCATTCGCCGCCTCGACGATGCCCGCGCGGGAGCGGTAGTTGTGCTCCAGGCGCACGAGCGCAGCATCCGGATACCGCCGTTCGAACCCGAGCAGGTAGTCGCTCGTCGCGCCGGCGAACGAGTAGATCGTCTGACTCGCGTCGCCGACGACGCAGAGCTCGCGCCGCTCCCCCAGCCAGACGTCGAGCAGCTGCTGCTGCAGCGGCGACACGTCCTGGTATTCGTCGACCACGAAGTGGCGGTACTGCTCGCGCACCTGGAGGGCGACGGACGGCTCGGACTGGATCATCCCCGCCGTGACGAGCAGCACGTCCTCGAAGTCGATCTGGCGGCGCTCGTCCTTGAGCCGCTCGTACTCCGCCATGAGATCGAGCACCTGTTCCCCGGTCAGCCCCGCAGGCACCGGCCGCGTCGCCAGCCGGTAGGCATCGAGCGAGAGACCGCTCACCTTGCGCCACTCGATCTCGGCGGCCGCGTCGCGCAGCACCGCCTGGTCGACGCGCAGCGCGAGAGCGGATGCCGCCTGACCGAGCAGCGCCGCCTTGCCGGGCAGCAGCGCGGGGGCGCTGCCGCCGACGAGCTGCGGCCAGAAGAAGTTGAGCTGCGCGAGCGCGGCCGCGTGGAAGGTGCGGGCGTTCACCTCGCCGGCTCCGAGCGCACGCAGCCGTGTGCGCAGCTCGGCCGCCGCGCGGTTCGTGAAGGTGAGCGCCAGCACGCGGTTCGGAGCGTAGGCACCGGTCGCCACCCCGTGCGCGATGCGGTGCACGATCGTGCGGGTCTTACCGGTGCCGGCGCCGGCAAGGATGCGCACCGGGCCGTAGAGCGCCTCCGCGGCAAGGCGCTGCTCGTCGTCGAGGCCCGCGAGCAGCCCGCCGCTCACGCCCCCGGCCCGCGCTGCGGCGGCGGCTGATCGAGCGGGCCTCCGTACCAGTCCTCCAGGATCGTCCTGGCGATGGAGCCGGAGCCCGGCAGGAGCACATCGTCGCCCTCCGCCTGGATCTCCTCACGGGTGAACCAGCGCACGTCGAGGATCTCGGTGCCGTCGGCGCGTGCGGTGGTCGGGTCGGCGGCCCGCGCCTCCATGCCGATCATGATCGACTGCGGCAACGGCCAGGGCTGCGAGCCGAGGTAGCGCGGCCCCGCGATCGTCACCCCCGCCTCCTCCCGCACCTCGCGGATGGCAGCCTCCTCGAACGACTCGCCGGCCTCGACGAAGCCCGCGAAGAGCGAGTAGCGGTTGTTCTCCCACAGCGCGTTCGAGCCGAGCAGGATGCGCCCGTCGTCGTCGAGCACGCGCACGATGACCGCGGGGTCGGTGCGCGGGAAGATCTCGCGACCGCACCCGGTGCAGCGCCGCATCCACCCCGCATGCTCGATGGTCGTGGCCGCGCCGCAGCGAGGGCAGAAGGTGTTGGACTCGTGCCAGTTGCCCACCGCGACGGCGGTGACGAAGAGGGAGTATTCGGTGGCGTGCAGTCCGAGTGCCTCGCGCATGCCGAACCACGCACGAGCTTCGGGCTCGAGCCGCGCCGCCGCCTCCTCGTCGAGGACCGCCGCGAGCGTCGGGCGCCCGCCGACGACGCCGAGGTAGACCAGAGTCGCCACCTCGTCGAGTCTCTCGCCGAGGTGGCTGGGGGACCACAAGTCGATGCGGCCGTCGGAGCCGGTGGTCCTGCCGCGATGAACGGCGATGACCGCGGTCGCGTCGTCAGCCGTGAGCCGCTTGATCACCTCCGGGTCGAAGCGCGCCCCGCCATCGCGGTCGAACACGAGCGCGTCGACCGGATCGAGAGGGGTCCGACGTTCCATTGGCCTCCGCGCGTGGCTGCGGCTCGAATCGAGATCGCCCGACCTACGCTGAAAGGCATGGTCAGGACTCCCCTCACTCTAGCCGCGCTCGCGACGGCCGCGGTGCCCGGACTCGAGATCGCGCGAGCGTCCTGGCACTCCACGGGGCGCACCGGAGACTTCGACTCCGCGTTGCTGGAGACTTCGGGCGGACGCCGCGTTCTCATCCGCGTACCGACCTCGCCGACGGCCGAGATCGAGCAGGGCGCCGACCTCGTCGCACTGCACGCGCTCAGCAGCGGAATCCGCTCGCATCTGCCCTTCGGGGTGCCCGTCGTGCTCGGGCAGGCACCCTACGACGGCACGCGCGCCGTCGTCTACGAGCTGCTCGCGGGCCGGCCGATCACCGTTGACGACGTGACAGGCGAGCGCGCCCACGGCATCGGGCGCGCCATCGCGGCGATCCACTCGCTGCCGAGCGGATTCGTCGGCGACGCGGGGCTTCCGGTGCAGTCGGCCGACGAGGTGCGCGAGAGCACCGTCGCGATCATCGACCGCGCGGCCTCGACCGGGCAGCTTCCCGCGGCCCTGCGCACCCGCTGGCTTTCCGCCGTGGCGGATGCCGCGCTGTGGCGCTTCCAGCCGACCGCCGTGAACGGCGCGCTCAGCGCCGAGTCGCTGCTCGTCGACGGCGACCGGGTCGCCGCCGTCATCGGCTGGTCGGGGCTCGCCGTCGGCGACCCCGCGCGCGACCTGGCCTGGCTCATGAGCGCCCACCCCGATGCCACCGGCGACGCCCTCGAAGCCTACGAGCGCGCTCGTCAGATCGGCTCCGACGCGGCACTGCCCCGGCGGGCGCTGCTCCACGCCGAGGTCGACCTCGCCCGCTGGCTGCTGCACGGCCACGATCTTCACGACCCGGTCGTCATCGCCGACGCGGTGGCGCTGCTCGACGACCTGGTCGACCGGGTGCACCTGGGCGGCGTCGACGCCTTGCGGGCGTCGACCGGCCCGGTCCTGACGATCAGCCAGGTCGAGACGATGCTCGCCGCCGGCGGCCCGGCCGGCGAGAGCTATGCGGCGGGATTCGCCCCGCTCGATGACATCGAGGAATCCGACGGTCAGCTGACTCAGCCGATCGAGCCGCTGCCGCTGTCCGGCGACGAGGACACCGAGGCCTCGACCGACGACCAGACCTCCGCGAGCTGATCCGGACCGTAGATGACCTGGGGCTCGACGACGACATCGTCGGCGACGAAGTAGAACAGCGCGGAGACGGATTCCGGGGCGAGACCACGCCATGAGGCGAACGCCGCCCGGTACAGCGCGAGCTGGAACTGCCAACGGGTCATGTCGTCAGGGTCGAACGATCCGTCGGCCGCACGCTTGGGCAGCGTGCCGGTCTTCCAGTCGACGATCTGCCACGAACCGTCGTCGAGCGCGTAGACGGCGTCGAGCTTGCACACGAACACCTGCCCGGCCAGCGGGTACTGCAGCTCGATCTCGACGAAGGCGGGCTGCCGCCCCGCCCATCGGCTGCCCTCGAAGTTCGCCGTGAGCGCTTCGAACCGCACTGCCTCGGACGCGTCGACATCGAGATCGGTGTCACCGGCGAGCGCATCGTCGATCTCGTCGACGGAGCCGGCGAGCTGGGCCCGCTGCTCGACCCAGGAGTGGAACCGGGTGCCCAGGCGGGTTTGGCGGTAGGGCCGCTCCGGCATCGGCCGCCACAGCTCGTCGAGGGTCTCTGCAGTCTTCGTGGCGTAGTCCTTGAACTTCGAGGCCGAGACGCGCTGCGGCAGAGCCCGAACGCTGTCCCCCGCACGGTGCTCGGAGAGGAGGACATCGAGAAGGATCTGCAGTTCGGAATCGCGGATCGGCCGTCCTGCGGCGGCGCGAACCGCCGCCGCTGCCTCCTTGACCCGAGTCTCGCGAGCGCCGAGCGGGTGCAGCGGCCAGGTGATCTCGCCGGCCTGCGAGGCGATCTCCGGCCTGGCGGCCTCGCGCCGCTCGGCCGTGCCGGAGGCGTCGAGCAGCCGCTCCTCGACGAGCTCGGCGTAGAGGGGGCTCAGCTCCGTCGCGGTCGCGCGGTGATCCCAGTAGGAGCCGCTGATGAGCAGCGCGTCCCTCGGGCGGGTGACGGCGACATAGGCGACACGGCGGCGCTCGCGCTCGTGGTGCGCGAGGACGCCGGCTTTGAACTCGTCGACGGCCTGCTCGAACTCGGCCTGGGTGGTGACACCGCGCCAGTCGAGGACCGGCAGGGCTGCGGAATCCAGCCGGAACGGGTAGGGAAGCCTGCCGGGCTGCAGCCAGCCGTAGCCGTCGCTGCGGTGCGGCTTTCCGGGCACGTCGGCCGCGACCTGCCGCGGGACGGCGACGACATCCCATTCGAGGCCCTTCGCCGCGTGGATGGTGATCACCTGGACGGTGCCGGGCTCAGGCGGCTGCTGAGGCAGGTCGCGATCCTCGTGCCTCTCGACCTCGGCGAGCCAGCCGAGGAACGCCCCGAGCGAGGTGCGCTCGTCGACGAGGAGGAAATCGCCGACGAGCTCGCGGAAACTGGTCAGAGCGGCTTCGGCAAGGGGTGCCGACTCGTTCGCCCGCGCCTCGATGTCCAAGCCGAGCGTCTGAATGACGAGGGCGACGAAGTCGGGCAGGTCGAGCCCGGCCCGGGAACGCAACCGCCGCAGCACGCGCGCAAGGTCGGCGATGCGCTCTCGGGCCGGCGGTGAGAAGTCGGCGAAGAGCGGCCGGCCGAGGTCGGCCTCGGCGAAGACATCGACGGCGTCGACGATCGAAGCGCCCTCGTCGCGGGCGACCGATTGCCGCAGCCGCTGCTTCACCTGTGCGTCGAGCTTCTCGAACCGGCCGTCGTAGTCGGTGATGCGCTCGGCCAGATGTCGCAGCGACTGGATGTCGCGGGGGCCGACTCGCCAGCGCGGCCCCGCGAGCAGGCGGATGAGCTCGGATCCGGCCAGCGGGTCGTGGATGACGCGGAGCGCGCTGACGAGGTCGGCGATGACCGGCTGGTCGAGCAGCCCGCCGATGCCGAGCACGTGGTACGGCACGTCGGCGTCGCGGAACGCACCGAGGAACGGACTGATCCTCTTCAGCGACGCGCAGAGCAGGGCGGCGCTGCGCGGCGCGCCGTCCTTGCCGGGAACCGCCAGCTGAGCCTTGAACCACTCGGCGACCGCACCGGCCTCGTCGTCGATCGTCTCGGTGAAGACGAGGTCGAGGTCGCCGTTCTCCGCCGACGGCGCGGGCGACAGCCGCGGAGAGTCGCGACCGACGAGCGGGCTCACCAGGGCGTTGGCGATGTCGAGGACTTTCACGGGATTGCGCCAGCTCGTCATGAGCGGGTACTCCGTCGCACCGCCCGCGGCGCCGGTGAAGTCGACTCCGAAGTTCTCGATGTTCGCCGCGCTCGCACCGCGCCATCCGTAGATCGACTGGTTGGGATCGCCGACCGCCATGACCGGATGGCCGTGGAACAGCGACGAGAGCAGCCGGGTCTGCGACACCGAGGTGTCCTGGTACTCGTCGAGGAGGACGACCTTGTACCGGGCGCGGTAGAAGTCGCGCACCTTCGCCGACGCCTCGACCACCTGCAGCGCGAGCGCGACCTGATCGCCGAACTCGATGAAGCCGCGTCGACGCTTCTCGGCCTCGTACCTCGCGACCAGGTCGAGCAGGACGGGGATCTCGCCGACGACCGCCGCCGCGCGCACGACCTCCTTGCTCGGCATACGGCGCCTCGCACCGTAGGGGAGCTCCTCGAGGGCGGCGAAGTCCGCGGCGAACCCGGCGAGCGCACCCCGGTCGACGTCGTTGTCGGCCAGTTCGCGGCTCAGCGAGAGAACCGCGGCGGTGAGGCCGTCGACGCCTCGGTCGAGGTCGACGAGTCTCGAGTCGGAGCTCGTCACCACGACGTGGCGGGCGAGCTGCCACGCGGACGCCTCGCTGAGCACGGCGGAATCCGGCTCGCGGCCGATGAGCAGGGCGTTCTCATGGAAGACGCTGTTCGCGAAGGAGTTGTACGTCGCGACCGACGGCAGGTCGAGCTCGTCGGGCGCGCCGTCGCGCAGCAGATCGGCGCGCACCAGGTCGTCGAGCGCGGTGCGGACGCGCTGCGCCAGACTCGCGGCGGCCTTGCGCGTGAAGGTGAGGCCCAGCACCTCGGGCACCGTGACGTGCCCGTTGGCCACCAGCCAGACGACGCGGCTCGCCATCGTCGTGGTCTTGCCGCTGCCGGCGCCGGCGAGCACGATCGCGCTCTCGCCGGGCGGGGCTTCGATGACGGCGATCTGCTCGTCCGTCGGGAGGAGAGGCTTCTGGTGCGCCGGGGTGAGCGCGATGGCGAGATCCACTGCGCTGAAGCCGCTCATGCGCTCACCGCCGCGATGAAGTGGATGCGGCTCGAGTAGCCGCTCTTGTAGTGGCGCTCGTCGAAGACCTTCCCGACGAAGGTCGCCCTGCCCATCAGTTCGGCGGCGTTCAGCACCCGCTCGCGGAATCGCGCGATCGCCTCGTCGTCGAGAGGCGGCTGTGCGGCCTCGCGGTACGGCCGGGCCTTGCCGTCCAGCGCGACGAAGACCAGCTTCGCACCCGCCGAGGGGCCGATGCCGTCGCCGAACGCGCCCTCGCCCAATGCCAGCTGGTAGGCGCTGAGCTGAGCGTGCTCTCCGATCGCTCCTGAAGCCGGAGCCGCCCGCGCCGACGCGCTCGTCTTGAGGTCGACGACGATCACCGCACCGTCCGGGGTCCGCTCGACGCGGTCGATCGAGCCGGAGAGCACGGCAGGCCCGAGATCGAGCGTGAACCGGCCCTCCGCCTCGATCGGCGTCAGCCCCGCCGACGTCTCGTCGGCGAGAAAGGCGTGCAGCCCTGCCGCGATCCGCTCCGCGCGGCGATGAGCGCGCTCGCCGAGCCACGACGACTCGAAGACGAGCTCGCTCCACCGCGTGTCGACGTCGGCGACGATCCTCTCGGCCGAGATGTCCGGAGAGTCCTCTCTCGCGATCTCCTCGAACACCTTGTGCACGATGGTTCCGATCGCCGCCTCCGGCCCGCCCGATGTCGCCGACATCTGATCGATGAACCAGTGCAGCGGGGATTCCTCGACGCTCTCGATCTTCGACGGCGAGACGCGCACCTGCTCGCCCGGGCGAGCGAGCGGCGCAGTCGATGTCGGCTCGGCGAGGCCGTACCACTCGTCCGGGGAGGCGCCCTGGGCGCCCTGCCGGGCCAGCAGGGCGAGCGCAGCCGCCGCGTCGGCCTTCGCCGCCGCCGACGTGCTCTGCGACGTCAGCCGGCGGCGCAGATCGCCGGTGAGACCGCGCAGCGTGAGCGCGAAGTCGGGAACAGCGAGCTCGGCGCCACGCGCGAACCGGTGGAACGCGGACGGCTGCTCGTCCTCGCTCGCCGTCGCCGCGACGACAACCCGCTTCCGCGCCCGCGACACGGCGAGAGCGAACATTCGCGCCTCGTCGTCGATGACGAGCTTCCGCTCGTCGATGGCCGCTTCCGAGACCCCGGTCACCGTCTCGACGAGGCGCTGCGCACCGAGCAGAGAACCGCGCAACCGGATGTTGGGCCATACGCCGTCGTGGACCATGGCGACGACGACGACCTCGAACTCGGCGCCGACCACGCCCGCGGGCGTGGTCACGTAGACCGCCTCGGCGAGCCCCTGGCGGGCGAGGGTGTCCTCCGGCACCGCGGAGTCGAGCACCTCGGCGAAGAAGTCGGCGACGGGCCGGTGCTCGTCGCGCTCGACGAAGCGCTTCGCGGCGGTGAAGAGAGCCACCACCCCATCGAGGTTCCGGTCGGCCTCCTCGGCGAGGATGCCGCCGGCACGGGAGTCCCGTCCCCACACGTCGGCGAGGCCGCTGGAATCCCAGACGCTCCAGAGCAGCTCCTCAATCGTGGCGCCGGCCCCGGCGAGCGAGCGCACGCGTTCCAGCTCATCGGCGAGCCGCCTCGCCCGCCCCACGAGCGCGTTGTCGATGGTGGCGAGCCGGCCGGGACCTGACAGCGCGTCGACGAGCAGGTCGTCGCTCGATCGGCTGCCGCCGCTCTTGATCTCCTCCTGCCTCAGGGCGATGCGCAGCCTTCTCAGCTGCACCCGGTCGAGCCCGCCGAGCGGACCGGAGAGCAGCTCGCGGGCGACCTCGGCGTCGAGGCGGCGGGGGTCGAGGGCGGCGCGCACCGCAACGAGCAGCTGATGGGCGGCGTAGTCGTCGCGCAGCGCGCGCGCGGCGACCTGCGTGCGCACCGGAATCTCGGACGCGGCGAGCGCGCGGGTGATCGCAGACGCCTGGGCACCTGATCGCACGACGACCGCCATGTCGCCCCAGCCGACCCCCGCGACGAGATGCTGGCGCCGCAGCTCCCATGCGACGGCGGCGTACTGAGCGGACGTCGACGGCGCCGAGACGACCGCGACCGAATCGTCGGCATCGGCCCTGCCCGCGACGGCGGCGCGCTGCATGCCGCCGCGGGCCGTTCCGATTCCGGCGGTGACCCGTGCGGCGAGATCGCGCAGCGCCGGACCGTGGCGGTGCGCGACGCCGAGCACGAAGCGGGGAGCCGGCATGCCGATGCGGCGTTCGAAGTCGCCGAGGAACTCCGGCTCGCCCCCGCGGAAGGTGGCCGTCGCCACGTCGGGATCGCCGAAGACGACGACGGCGACGCCGGTCGCCGCGAGCGCGCGCAGCAGGGTCGCGGCACCGCGGGTCACCTCCTGCGCGTCGTCGACCGCGATGACGTCGAGACCGGGGTCGACAGCGCGCGAGACGACGAGGCCCGCGGATTCCACGAGCAGCTCGGCCGCCGTGCGGAACTCGGGCCGCATCGCCGAGGCCACATCGACGTGCTCTGCGATGACCGCAGCCGCCGCGACCCACGCCGGCTCGCCGTGCGCGCGCCCGAGCGCGGCGACCTCGGCGACGCCGAGGCGGAGGTCGACCATCCGGTCCATCAGCTCCCGCAGCTCGGCGCGGAAACCGGGCAGCCGGCGCACCTCGGGCCCCAGGTGCGCCGGCCAGGCGGCATCCGCGTCGTCATCGCGGCCGTCGAGGATGGCGGCGAGAATCGCGTCCTGCTCGGCCCCCGTGAGCAGCCTCGGCTTAGGGGCGCCGACGGCGATCGCCTGCTGTGCGACGAGCTGGAACGCGAGCGAGGTGGCCGTGCGCGAGCGCGGCCCCTGCGCCGTCACGCCGAGGCGCAGCGCGAGCCGATCACGCAGCCGGGTCGCGCCGGGCCGAGTCGCGCTGAGCGCGAGCACTCGATCCGCGGGGATGCCCGCCGCCACGCGGCTCGCCACGAACTCGATCAGGGTTGTCGTCTTGCCCGTTCCGGGCGCACCGAGCACGAGCGCGCTGCGGCCGGGCTCGAGGCCGAGCACGGCGCGCTGCGACGCGTCGAGCACGACCGGGTCTGCCATGCCTGGAACGCTAGCGGCAGGGTCGGACACCGGTCGGGAGCACGCGCTGTCCGCGAACCCGGGCGGATCGCGAACCCGGGCGGATCGTTCGCTTAGAGCGACGGCCCAGTGGCCGTCGCGAGCGATCCGCGCCGCCGGCAGGCGGTTAGGCTCTGTTTCGAGCACTCAGATCGAGCGCCCACGCATGAAAGGCACCTCCGTGGAGATCCGCATCGGCATCGTCAACGCCCCGCGCGAGCTGAGCTTCGAGAGTTCGTCCGGCGATCTCGCGAAGGCGATCAAGGCCGCCATCGCCGCGGGCGACCCGGTCATCGAGGCGAGCGACGACAAGGGCGCGACGTACCTTGTCCCGACCGCGGGCATCGCCTACGTGCAGTTCGGCACGGAAGAGACGCGTCGCGTCGGATTCGTCGGCTGAGAGCCGCCGCCCGATGGAGCTCCTCTTCGTCTTCGTCATCGGCGCCGCGATCGGCTTCGTCGCGCGCTATGCGCTGCCGGGCCGCCACGAGCACGGCGAGCTGCTCGTCCCCGCGGTCGCGGCAGGTGTCGCCATGCTCGTCTGGGAAGCCTTGACCTGGGCGGGCCTCGCCTGGGACGGCGGCTGGATCTGGGTCGCGACCCCGGTCGCGAGCGCCCTCGCCGCGGTGCTCGTCGACGTCTTCGTCTCGCGCTCGCGCATCGCGAAGGATGCGGCCCTCGAGGCTGAACTCGCCAGGGCCGGCCGGCCGGCGTGATTCCCGCCTGACGCGCCGGGGATTCCCCCAGCAGACCCCCGGTAGACTCAGGGCATCGTGACTTTCTCAGATCTCGGAGTCGACCAGGACATCGTCGACACTTTCGCCGCCAAAGGCATCCTCGAACCGTTCCCCATCCAAGAGCAGACGATCCCCCTCGCCCTCACCGGGCAGGACATCATCGGCCAGGCCAAGACCGGAACGGGCAAGACCTTCGGATTCGGCATCCCCCTCATCCAGCGCCTCGGCCCCGACCCGCGGCCCGGCGTGCAGGCACTCGTCGTCGCGCCCACCCGCGAGCTCGCCGTTCAGGTCGCCGAGGACCTCGAGGTCGCCGCATCCGGCCGCCCGACGACCATCGCCGCGATCTACGGCGGCAAGGCCTACGAGGGTCAGATCGAGGCGCTGCAGGCGGGCGCGCAGATCGTCGTCGGCACCCCGGGCCGCCTCATCGACCTCGCCGGCCAGCACCTGCTCGACCTCAGCCACGTCACCGAGGTCGTCCTCGACGAGGCCGACAAGATGCTCGACCTCGGCTTCCTGCCCGACATCGAGAAGATCTTCTCGAAGCTGCCCGCGGTGCGGCACACCATGCTGTTCTCGGCGACGATGCCGGGCCCGATCGTCGCGCTCGCGCGCCGCTTCATGTCGAAGCCGATCCACATCCGCGCGACCGACCCCGATGAGGGCCTCACCCAGGCCAACATCAAGCACCTCATCTATCGGGCGCACTCGCTCGACAAGGACGAGGTCATCGCCCGCATCCTGCAGGCGAACGGGCGGGGCAAGACCATCATCTTCACCCGCACGAAACGCGCGGCCGCCCGGCTCCAGGAGGAGCTCAACGACCGCGGGTTCCCCGCCGTCAGCGTCCACGGCGACCTCTCGCAGGAGGCGCGCGAGCACGCGATGGCCGCGTTCAAGGCGGGCAAGAAGGAGATCCTCATCGCCACCGATGTCGCCGCCCGCGGCATCGACGTCGACGACGTCACCCACGTCATCAATCACACCATCCCCGACGACGACAAGACCTACCTGCACCGCGCCGGCCGCACCGGCCGCGCGGGCAAGACCGGCATCGCGGTGACGTTCGTCGACTGGGAGGACCTGCACAAGTGGGCCCTCATCAACCGTGCCCTCGAGTTCGGTCAGCCCGAGCCGACGGAGACCTACTCGTCCTCCCCTCACCTCTACACCGACCTCGACATCCCGGTCGGCACCAAGGGCCGCCTCAAGACCACACCGACCCCGCGGGTCGAGAGCGCGGTCGCGAGGCAGGGCCGCGCGCCTCGCTCGGGTGCGCGGGATTCCTCGCACCGGGTCACCGCCGCCGAGGCCTCCACCGCTGTCGAGCCCCGCGCCGAGGGCGCTCCGCGCCGCCGGCGCCGCCGCAGGTCGGGCTCCGGCGCCGCGCCCTCCCCCGAATAGCCGGCGCTCTTCGCCCGGTTCAGCGCACGTCACCGGTACGGTCGGGCTGAGTTCCAGGCGACACGCCGTGCGACATCGCCTGCTCTCCGGCGTGTCCGCCAGAACTCAGCCCGAGCGTACAGCCGCGCCGACCTCGGGTCGCTAAATCCCCGCAGCAGCCCGAATGGCCGCGAACACCTCGGGCGAGGTCACGTTCTCGCCCAACCGATTGGGCTTGCCCGCGCCGTGGTAGTCCGACGACCCCGTCATCGCGAGGCCGCGCGAGGCCGCGAACTCGCGCAGGTATGCCTTGCCGTCCTCGGTGTTCTCGCGGTGCTCGACCTCGAGGCCGAACAGCCCGGCGTCGACCAGCGCGTCGAGGTAGCGCGCGTCGAGCACGTTGTCGCGGCCGCGGGTGGCGGGGTGTGCGAGCACGGGCACCCCCCCGGCCAGGCGCACGAGGCGCACGCCGTCGACCGGCGACGGGGCGTAGATGGGCTCGTAGTAACCGGCCTGCGGGTGCAGCATCCGCTCGAAGGCGTCCGCCCGCGACTCGACGACCCCCGCCTCGATGAGGGCGTCCGCGATGTGCGGGCGGCCGACGGATGTTCCGGGCTGGGTCTGCGCGAGCACGTCATGCCATGAGATCGGGAAGTCCTCCGACAGCCGCGCGACCATGGTCTCGGCGCGGGTGAGCCGGGCTTGGCGGATGCGGTCGGTCTCATCGACGAGCGCCTCGTTGAGCGGGTCGGGGTAGTAGGCGAGCAGGTGGACGCTCTTCACGCCGAACCGGGTCGACAACTCCATGCCGGGCACGAACTCGATCCCGAGGAACGCGGCCGCGGCCGCGGCCTCCGCCCATCCGGCCGTCGAGTCATGGTCAGTGAGCGCGACGACGTCGAGACCAGCGCGCGCGGCCGATGCGATGAGATCTGCCGGGCTCTCGGTGCCGTCGGACACGCTCGAATGCGTGTGCAGATCGATCATCCCCCCATCATTTCATCGGGGCGCGAGACAATAGCGGAATGACCGACCAGGCGACGACCGCGACCCCATCGAACCCCAACGCGAACCGTTCGACGCTGCCGAATGCCGAGAGATTCAAGGCCTACATCAGCTCGCAGTGGGCCGAGCGCGCTGACGTCGCGCCCCCGGCACGCGAGCAGGCCGCGTACGCCGCCCGTCGGCGCGCCGCGATCGGCGCCCTCCACCCCGGCAAGCGGCTCATCGTCCCTGCGGGCGAGGCGAAGGTGCGATCCAACGACACGGATTTCCCGTTCCGCGCCCACAGCGCGTTCAGCCACCTCACCGGCTGGGCGTCCGACGCCGAGCCGGGCAGCGTGCTCGTCCTCGAACCGACTGCGGACGGTCACGAGGCGACCCTCTACTTCCGCGAGCGCGCCGGTCGCGACTCCGACGAGTTCTACTCGAACGCCGCGATCGGCGAGTTCTGGATCGGCCCGCGCCCGTCGCTCGCGCAGGTCGCCGGCGACCTCGCACTCGACGTCAGGGGCATCGCCGACGTGCAGCTCGTCCTCGACGCGGTCGACGCCGACACCCTCATCGTGCGCGATGCGGATTCCGAACTCACCGCCCAGGTCGACGCCCAGCGCCTGCTTCTGGGCCCCGACATCGACCTGGACCGCCACGAGGGCGACGACGAGCTCGCCCGCGATCTCAGCGAGCTGCGCCTCGTCAAGGACGCGTACGAGGTCTCCGAGCTGCGCCGCGCCGTCGCCGCGACGAAGCAGGGCTTTGACGCCGTTCTCGCCGACCTGCCGCGCATCACCGCCCACGGGCGCGGCGAGCGCGTCGTCGAGGGCGTCTTCTACACGGCCGCCCGCGCCGAGGGCAATGCAGTCGGCTACGACACCATCGCCGCGGCCGGCCCGCACGCCTGCATCCTGCACTGGGACCGCAACGACGGCCCGGTCGTCCCCGGCGACCTCGTGCTCATGGATGCCGGCGTCGAGGCCGACAGCCTCTACACCGCCGACGTGACGCGCACCTTCCCCGTCACCGGGCGCTTCACCGAGGCGCAGCGCCTCGTCTACGAAACGGTGCGCGAGGCGGCGGATGCCGCGTTCGCCGTCGCGAAGCCGGGCATCCGGTTCCGCGAGGTGCACGCCGCGGCGATGGCCGTCATCGCCCGCCGCACGGCGGACTGGGGCCTGCTGCCCGTCACCGCGGAGGAAGCGCTCGATGCCGACCAGCAGCAGCACCGCCGCTACATGGTGCACGGCACGAGCCACCACCTGGGGATCGACGTGCACGACTGCGCCAAAGCCCGCCGCGAGATGTACCACGACGGTCTGCTGCGGCCGGGGATGGTCTTCACGATCGAGCCCGGTCTGTACTTCCAGCCCGACGACCTGACAGTG
This sequence comes from Gryllotalpicola sp., assembly GCF_027352875.1. NCBI lineage: Bacteria > Bacillati > Actinomycetota > Actinomycetes > Micrococcales > Microbacteriaceae > Gryllotalpicola > Gryllotalpicola sp. The sequence continues at coordinate 36,854 of NZ_DAIEII010000009.1, read as the reverse complement.
CCCGAGAACCTGCGCGGCATCGGCGTGCGCATCGAGGACGATGTGCTCGTCACCGAGGACGGCGTCGAGAACCTCACCGCCGCGTTCCCCCGCACGGCCGACGAAGTAGAGGCGTGGGTCCAGGCCGCGCTCTAGGCTTGCTTGCGTGAGCGCGCAGCGGGTCTTCGTCGCCCGGCTCGCCGGCTGCCAGGTGTTCGACCCGGCCGGCGACCGGGTCGGTCGCGTGCGCGATGTGCTCGTCGTCTACCGCGCCGGCGCAGCCCCGAGGGTCGTGGGGCTCATCGTCGAGATCCCCGGCAAGAAGCGGGTGTTCGTCTCGATCAGCCGCATCACGAGCATCGGCGCCGGCCAGGTCATCACGACCGGCCTCATCAATGTGCGTCGGTTCGAGCAGCGCAACTCCGAGGTGCGCGTCATCGCCGAGATCATCGGCACCCGGGTGCAGTTCCGGGACGGCTCCGGCCCCGGCGTCATCGAGGATGTCGCCATCACCCGCGCCCCCACCGGCCTGTGGGATGTCACCCAGCTCTTCGTGCGCCGCCCGAAGACCTCGGCGTCGCCGTTCGCGAAGGGCCCGACTCAGTTCGCGGCATGGGGAGAGATCACCGTCGCCACCGGCGCCTCGGCCGCCGACGCCAGCCAGCTCATCGCGACGTACTCCGACCTCAAGGCCGCCGACCTCGCGAACTCGCTGCTGGACCTGCCCGAGCAGCGCCGCATCGAGGTCGCCAGCGAGCTCTCTGACGACCGACTCGCCGATGCCCTCGAAGAAATGCCCGAGGCGGCGCAGGTCGGAATCCTCACCGGCCTCGACGACGAGCGCGTCGCCGATGTCCTCGAGGAGATGGAGCCGGACGACGCCGCCGACCTCATCGCCCAGCTCCCCGACGAGGAGCGCGAGCACCTGCTCGAGCTCATGGAGCCCGACGACGCCGACGACGTCAGGATGCTGCTGCGCTACGCGCCCAACACGGCCGGCGGGCTCATGACGACCGAGCCCATCATCCTCTCGGCCGACGCGACCGTTGCCGAGGCCCTTGCGATCATCCGCCGCGAGGAACTGCCCGTCACCCTCGCCTCCGCCGTGTTCGTCACGCTGCCGCCGTACGATGCCCCGACGGGGCGCTATGTCGGCATGGTGCACATGCAGCGGATGCTGCGGCACGCCCCGCACGAGCGCATCGGCACGATCATCGACGCGGAGCTCGAGCCGGTGCGGGCGCAGGCGTCCGTGGCGTCCGTCGCGCGCATGCTCGCGAGCTACAATCTGGTCGCACTCCCCGTCGTGGATGAGACCCACCGCCTCGTAGGGGTGGTGACCATTGACGACCTCCTCGACTACCTGCTGCCCGACGACTGGCGAAGTTCGGAAGACGATACCGACGCCGCGCTGCGCAGCGCGGTCGCCGCACGCACGAGCACGACTGGAAGAGGGTGAGCAATGGCACGCAATGGCAAGAGCACCGGGCTCGAGGCCCCGAAGGGCCTCCGCAGCGGCGGCTACCGGCTGCTGTCGAGCCGGGGCGACAGCGATCGGTTCGGGCGCGGCACCGAGTGGTTCGCGCGCGCCATGGGCACGCCGACGTTCCTCATCATCCTCTCGGGGTTCACGATCGTATGGCTGGTCTGGAACAGCATCGCACCGATGTCGTGGCGCTTCGACTCGCAGGCGTTCGGGTTCACCGTCCTGACGCTCGTGCTTTCGCTGCAGGCGTCCTATGCGGCACCGCTCATCCTGCTCGCACAGAACCGCCAGGACGACCGCGACCGGGTGCAGATCGAGCAGGACCGCCAGCGGGCCGAGCGCAGCCTCGCCGACACCGAGTACCTCGCACGCGAGGTCGTCGCGCTGCGGCTCGCGATGCGCAACCTCGCCTCGAAGGACTTCATCAAGGCCGAGCTCAGGGCGCTGCTCGACGAGCTCGAGACCGACACCGCACCGGCGGCCGACGCGCCTGCCGCACCGACCGGTGTCGCCGTTGACTGACCTGGCCGCCGCCGTCGCCGATGCACTCGGCGGTGTCGTCGACCCCGAGATCCGCCGGCCCATCACCGAGCTCGGCATGGTGGCCGGGGTGTCGGTGGATGCCGAGGGGACGGCATCCGTCGGCCTCAAGCTCACCATCGTGGGATGCCCCGCAGCGGAATCCCTCGAGCGCTCCGTGCGCGAGGCGGCGCTCGGCGTGCGGGGTGTGACGCGCGCCGATGTCGCCGTGACCGTCATGACGCCCACCGAACGCCGCGAGCTCACCGAGAGGCTGCGGCGCGGCCGCGCGCGCACCGCCCAGTTCGGGCCGGACTCGCTGACGCGAGTGCTCGTCGTGGCGAGCGGCAAGGGCGGTGTCGGCAAGTCGACGCTCACCGCGAACCTCGCGGTGGGCCTCGCCGCGCGCGGGCTGACGGTGGGGGTGGTGGACGCCGACGTGCACGGCTTCTCGATCCCCGGGCTGCTCGGGCTCGGCGGCGCGAGGCCCACCCGCGTCGATGACATGATCCTGCCGCCCATCGGCTACGGCGTGAAGACCATCTCGATCGGGATGTTCCTCGACGAGGAATCCGGCTCCCGCCGCGCGGTGGCCTGGCGCGGGCCGATGCTGCACCGCGCCATCCAGCAGTTCGTCACCGACGTCTTCTTCGGCGATCTCGACGTGCTGCTCCTCGACCTGCCGCCGGGCACCGGCGACGTCGCGCTCTCGGTCGGGCAGCTGCTGCCGCAGTCGGAGGTCATCGTGGTCACGACTCCGCAGGCCGCCGCCGCCGAGGTGGCCGTACGCGCCGGCTCGCTGGCCGCGCAGACCGGGCAGCGCATCGCAGGCGTCATCGAGAACATGGCGGGCCTCGTCCAGCCCGACGGGTCGGTGCTGCCGCTCTTCGGATCGGGCGGCGGGGCCACGGTCGCCGCGGCGCTGGATGCCCCGCTGCTCGGTTCGGTCCCGCTCTCGGTGGCCCTGCGCGAGGGCGGCGACGCAGGCGCGCCCGTAGTGCTCTCGCACCCCGACGACCCTGCTGCGCGCGCCATCCAGGCGATCGCGGTGCAGCTCCAGGAGCGCACCGACTCCCTCGCCGGCCGCAAGCTCCCCGTCTCCCCTGCCTAGCCTGCCTCGCCGCCCTTCCGCAGTTCGCGCTGAACAGGCCCTTTCGTGCGTCTCGCCGACGACGGCCTAAGTCGCCTCGGCGTCGAAGGGGGGCGCCTCGCCGGGCGTGTGCCGCGGCACCAGGGTGCGCGATGCCGCCACTCCCGCGGCGCCGATAACGGTGTTGCCCGATGCTGCGCCGGCGGCCGCGCCCGACGGCGCCGACACCACCGAGCCCGTCGCGGCGGGCAGCGGGGAATCGTCGAGCAGCGCGTCGCGGATGATGCGGCGCGGGTCATACTGGCGCGGGTCGAGCTTCTTCCAGTCGATATCGGGGAAGTCGTCGCCCATCTCGTCCTTGACGCGCTCCTGCGCGGAATCGAGGTAGCCTCGGGCGGTCCGCACCCACTGGCCGAGCTTCGCGGCGTACGCCGGCAGCCGGGTCGGGCCGATGATGAACACCGCGATGGCCGCGATGATCAGCAGCTTCTCGAACGATAGCCCGCCCACCTTCTCAGAGTACGCGATCGCCCCCCGTGCGCCTGCGGGGCGGCGGCGGCGTCCGGCCCTATTCTGGCGAGCAACGGGAGGCCCCATGTCCGAGAACGACGTGAACTGGAAGTTCGCGAACGACAACGTCATCGAGCACGATGTCATCGCGAAGGCCCGCCAGCACTCGCTCGAGCTCGGCGTCGATCCGGTGAGCCCCGCGATCGGCGCGCAGGCAGCCGTCATCGTCGCCGCAACGGGCGCGCAGAGCATCCTCGAGATCGGCACCGGCCTCGGCGTCTCCGGCCTGTGGCTGCTGCGCGGCACCTCCAGCGCGCTCCTCACCTCCATCGACATCGAGGCCGAGTATCACCAACGCGCCCGTGAGGCGTTCGCCGAGGCCGGCATCCCGAACGCCCGCATCCGTCTCATCGGCGGCAAGGCGCTCGACGTGCTGCCGCGCATGAACGAGAACGCCTACGACATCGTCTTCGTCGACGGCGACCCGGCCCACGTCATCGAGAACGTCGAACACGGATTGCGCCTGGCGCGCCCGGGCGGCAGCGTGCTCGTCCCCCACGCGCTGTGGCGGGGCCAGGTCGCCAACCCGGCCAACCGCGACGACATCCCCAGCGCCTTCCGCACCCTCGTCGCCGAGACGGCGACGTCGAGCGCGGTGGTGAGCGCGCTCTCCATCGTCGGCGACGGACTGCTGCAGATCACGACGCTCGCTTAAACCGAGAATGCCGCCCGTCGGGCGGCATTCTCGAAGCGGGCTCTAGACGCCGATGGCGCTCGAGAGCTGGTCGCGGAGTTCCTTGGCCTCGTCGTCGTTCACCGACACGACCAGCCGGCCTCCGCCTTCCAGCGGAACCCGCACGATGATGAGGCGCCCCTCCTTCACGGCTTCCATGGGCCCGTCTCCAGTACGCGGCTTCATCGCGGCCATGCAACTCCCCTTTCGTGGACGTCTCCTTTGATTATCCCGCACCCGGCGACCGGCCCGAAATCGACGGCGCGCCGCGATGTCACGGCGGACTCCAGTCGTTGGCACCGATCGTCCAGCACAGCAGCAGCCATCCGAGTTGGCCGGCGACGCTTGCGACGACCATGCCGAGGCGATACCAGACGCTTCGCGGCTGCGCGATCGCACCCGCCAGCGGGAACATCGGCAGGAGCACACGGAATGTGCTCGACTGCGGGAACCAGACCGCGAGCAGGTAGGCCGCGTAGGCCGCGAGCCACAGCCGGATGTCGGTGCCGAGCCTGACCACGCTCGGCAGGAAGAGCACCGTCGCGAAGAGCACGACGAGCAGACCGACGACGACCCAGCCGACCCAGGCTGACAAGCCGAGCCACACCGTGAACCACCATCCCGCGGCCTGGAACCACGACGTGAACGGGGTGAGCTCGACCCACCCGATGTAGGAGGCGCGCCAGGCGAGCTCGGTCTGCATGTAGGCGCCGGGGATTCCGGTGACCCAGCTCGCGATCAGCGGCCACGCCACCCCCGAGGTGAGCGCGAACGCGGTGGCGAGCAGGGAACCGGCGATCTGCGTGGCTCCGAACGGCTCGCGCCGACGCCGCCAGAAGCGAACGGCCACGTGCAGCCCGAGGAAGAGCGCGACGGCGAGACCGCCCGGCCTCGTGAACGCCGCGATGACGATGACCGGGATCGACCACCAGTAGCGACGTCGGAGCACGAGGTAGAGCAGCGCGACGAGCAGGAACGTGTACATCGACTCGGCGTAGGCGACCTGGAAGAGCGCCGACACCGGCGTGACGCAGAAGAGCAGCGTCGCGTGGAGCGCCGTCGACGGGTTGAGCCGGAGCCGCATGAGCTTGAAGAACAGCAGCGTCGCCGCATAGCCGAAGACCACCGAGACGCCGACGGCGGCGGCCTGCCAGGACAGCCCGGTCGCGCTCATCACCCCGCGCACGACCGCCGGGTAGCCGGGCAGGAACGCCCACGCGTTCTGCGCGATATGGCCCGAGTAGCCGACCGTCAGCGTGTCGGGATAGCCGGCGAGCGCGACGATCTCGTACCAGCGGCCGTCCCAGATGTTGGCGAAGTCGAGGTAGCCGGGGTGCGCGACCGTCCACGGGTTGGCGCCCTCGATGGCGATCATCCAGTACAGCAGCGCGGTCGTGATCGCGCGCCCGAGCAGGAAGATCAGTGTGACCTTGAGCCACCACGGCAGCCGCTTCGCGAAAAGCGCCAGTCCAGTGGACTGGCGCGCGACGTCCCGCCGAAAGCGGATCGCGGTCACCGTCCGTCCGTCAACCACGCCCGCAGCGCGGCCTCGCAGCGCTCGACGTCGGCGACTGCCACCCGCTCGTGGTCGGTGTGGGCGAGGCTCGCCTCGCCGGGACCGAAGTTGACGCCGGGCACGCCCAGCGCGGCGAACCGCGCGATATCCGTCCACCCGTACTTCGGCTGCGGCTCGCCGCCGACGGATTCCGCGAACGAGCGCGCCAGCGGCGCATCGAGCCCCGGGCGCGCCCCCGGCGAGAGGTCGACGACGTGGACCTCGCCGAACGGCCCGAAGAGCTCGCGCATGCGCTGCTCGGCCTCATCGGCCGAGCGCGACGGGGCGAAGCGGTAGTTGATGTGGACTGTGCACTCGTCGGGGATGACGTTGGCGGCGACGCCGCCGGAGATGAGCGTCGCGTTGAGGCTCTCGCGGTAGGCGAGGCCGTCGACGTCGACGGTCTCGGGGTGGAAGCGTGCGAGCAGGTCGAGGATCGGGGCCGCGGCGTGGATGGCGTTCGAGCCCATCCAGGGCCGGGCGGAGTGGGCGCGCACGCCGCGGGTGACGACGTCGAAGCGCATCGTCCCGTTGCAGCCGCCTTCGATGACGCCGCCGGAGGGCTCGCCGAGGATCGCGAAGTCGGCGGCGACGAGCTCGGGTCGGGCATTCGCGAGTCGGCCCAGCCCGTTGAGGGAGGCGGCGACCTCCTCGTTGTCGTACCAGATCCAGGTCACGTCATAGGCGGGTTCGGCGAGGTCGAGCGCGAGCCGGAGCTGCACGGCTACACCGGATTTCATGTCGACGGTGCCGCGACCGACGAGATAGTCGACGCCGCCATCGGTCTCGAGCCGCACCGGCAGATTGCCGTTGACTGGCACGGTGTCGAGGTGGCCGGCGACCGCGACCCGGTGCGCACGGCCGAGCTCCGTGCGAGCGACGACGGTGTTGCCGAGGCGCGTCACGTCGAGGTGCGCAGCACCCGAGACGAACGCCTCGACAGCGTCCGCGAGGGCGGTTTCGCCGCCCGAGACCGATTCGATGTCGCAGATCGCGCGCGCCAGTTCGACCGAGGTCAGGCCCGGGTCGAGAAACTGGGGGCGATCGGCCACACCACTAATCTAGGGCTATGCCCGATGCCCTTCTTGCCTGGGGTCATGGCCTCGTCACCCGCGCCTCCGACGGTGTCGTCCTCGATGCATGGTTCCCCGCACCCGCCCTCGGCCGCCCCGACGGATCGACCGTCCCTGCCGAACTCGTCGCCGCGGCCGGCCCCGACGAGCGCCGCGACGTCACCCTCGAGCCGGTCACCGTCGAGGTGCGCGTCGACGACGCGCCCGCGTCGACCGCCGACGCCTATCTGCGGCTTCACCTGCTCTCGCACCTCGTCGTCAAGCCGAATGAGATCAACCTCGACGGGCTCTTCACGCACCTTCCGATCGTCGCGTTCACGAACGCCGGCCCGGTCGCCGCCGACACCTATCGCGCCCGCCGCGCGCTGCTCGCCCGCGAGGGCATCCAGGCGTACGCGGTCGACAAGTTCCCGCGCCTCACCGACTACGTCGTCCCCGAGCGCGTACGCATCGCGGATTCCGCCCGCGTGCGCCTCGGCGCCTACCTGTCACCGGGCACCACGGTCATGCCCGAGGGCTTCGTCAACTTCAACGCCGGGACGCTGGGGGCCTCGATGGTCGAAGGCCGCATCTCGCAGGGCGTGGTCGTCGGCGACGGCTCCGACATCGGCGGCGGGGCGTCCACCATGGGCACGCTCTCGGGCGGCGGCCTGCAGCGGGTCGTGATCGGCGAGCGGGTGCTGCTCGGTGCGAACTCGGGGACCGGCATCTCGATCGGCGACGACTCGATCGTCGAGGCGGGCCTGTATCTCACGGCCGGCACGAAGGTCACGGTGCTCGACGAGCGCGATTCCGAGGGCGATCCCAAGGTCGTCAAGGCTCTCGATCTCGCCGGGCGACCCGGACTGCTCTTCCGCCGCAACTCGACCTCGGGCCGCGTCGAGGCCGCTCCGCATCATGGTGCCGGCATCGCCCTCAACGCCGAATTGCACCCGTAAGCCCGCAGTTCGGGATCCGTGACGAGCACCTGATGGGCTGATCCCGTGACCGGGAACGGTCATTCGGCACCGCTCATAGAGTCTTCGACATGCTGATAGCCCGGCAACGTGGCCGTGACCGGGTGCCCCGGGGTGCCCGCCTCACGGCGGCGACTGGCCGCGCGAAGCTCCCCCGGAGCTTCGCTAGCTTTGCGGCCAGTCGCGCTTCGGCGAGCCGACGTAGAGCTGCTGCGGGCGGCCGATCTTGCCCTGCGGGTCGGTGTTGCCCTCGCGCCACTGGGCGATCCAGCCCGGCAGACGGCCGATGGCGAAGAGCGCCGTGAACATCGAGGCCGGGAAGCCCATCGCCTTGTAGATGACCCCGGTGTAGAAGTCGACGTTGGGGTAGAGCTTGCGCTGCACGAAGTACTCGTCGGCGAGCGCGTACTGCTCGAGCTCCTTGGCGATGTCGAGCAGCGGGTCGTCGACACCGAGGGCGTCGAGCACGGCATCCGCGCTGGCCTTGACGAGCTTCGCACGCGGATCGTAGTTCTTGTAGACGCGGTGCCCGAAGCCCATGAGGCGGACGCCGTCCTCCCTGTTCTTCACCCGTTCGACGAACCGGCCGACGCCCTCGCCCGAGTCGCGGATCTCGGCGAGCATCTTGAGCACGGCCTCGTTGGCGCCACCGTGGGCGGGGCCGGAGAGCGCGTTGATGCCGGAGGCGATCGAGGCGTAGAGGTTGGCATCCGTCGAGCCGACGAGGCGCACCGTCGACGACGAGGCGTTCTGCTCGTGGTCGGCGTGGAGGATGAGCAGCCGGTCGAGCGCCGAGGCGACGACGGGATTCGCCTGGTAGGGCTCTGCGTTGTTGCCGAAGGTGAGGCGCAGGAAGTTCTCGACATAGCCCAGCGCGTTGTCGGGGTACAGGTACGCCTGGCCGACGCTGCGCTTGTAGGCGTAGGCGGCGAGGGTCGGGAGCTTGCCGAGCAGACGGATGGTCGAGAGCTCGACGGCGGCCGGATCGGTCGGGTCGAGCGAGTCGGGGTAGTAGGTGCCGAGGGCGTTGACCGCGGCGGCGAGCATCGACATGGGGTGTCCGCTCTGCGGCATCGCCTGGAAGAGGAGCTTGAGGTCCTCATGGAGGAGCGTGTGGCGGCGGATCTGCGCGTCGAAGTCGGCGAGCTCGACGGCGCTCGGCAGCTCGCCGTGGATGAGCAGCCAGGCCGTTTCAAGGAACGTGGCGTTCTCGGCGACCTGTTCGATCGGGTAGCCGCGGTAGCGCAGGATGCCCAGGTCACCGTCGATGAAGGTAATGGCCGATTTCGTCGCCGCCGTGTTGACGAATCCGTAGTCGAGGGTCGCGTACCCGGTCTGCTTCGTCAGGGTCGAGATGTCGATCGCCGAGTGGCCGTCGACGGCAGGCAGGATCGGCAGTTGCGCCTCTCCGCCCGGGGTGGTGATGGTGACCGAATCGTCTGCCACTCTGGTCTCCTGAATCAGTGCGGGGGGAGGGCTTATGGCCCGATGGATACCTTAGTCCCGCGCGCTACGCAGTCTCGTCGCGGCGGCGCCGATGCGCTCGTCCGTCGCCGTGAGCGAGAACCGGACGTGCCGCGCCGAGCCGTCGCCATAGAACGGCCCGGGGCCTGCGATGATGCCGAGGCCTGCCAGCCGGTCGATCGACTCCCACGCGTCGAGTCCCTCGGTCGCCCAGAGGTACAGGCCCGCCTCGCTGCGGTCGATGCGGAAACCGGCGGCTTCGAGCGCCGGCCGCAGCGCGTCGCGCCGGGCCCGGTAGCGCTCCTTCTGCTCTGCCACATGCGCGTCGTCGCCGAGGGCGGCGAGCATGGCCGTCTGCAGCGGCGCGGGCAGCATGAGCCCGACGTGCTTGCGTCTGGTGAGCAGGGTGTCGACGAGCACCGCATCCCCGGCGATGAACGCGGCCCGGTAGCCGGCAAGGTTCGACTGCTTGCTCAGCGAGTACGCCGAGAGGATTCCGGTGAGATCGCCGCCCGTCACGCGCGGGTCGAGGATGCTCGGCACGGGCTCGCTCGCCCACCTGCCGTCCCAGCCGAGCTCGGCGTAGCACTCGTCGTTGACGATGATCGCGCCGAGTTCGCGGGCGCGCGCGACCGCACTGCGGAGGAAGTCGACGTCGTCGACGTGCCCGTCGGGGTTGCCCGGGGAGTTGAGCCAGACGAGCCTCGTGCTCTGAGGCCATTCGGCGGGATCGTCAGAGGGGAATCCGGTCGCATCGGCGATCTCGGCGCCGACCGCGTACGTCGGATAGGCGATGCGGGGGTGAACGACGGTGTCGCCGGCGCGGAGGCCCGCGAGCAGCGGCAGCAGAGCGACAAGCTCCTTCGAACCGATGGTGATGATGGCGTTCGCGGCGGTGAGGCCCGGCACTCCGCGGCGGCGCGCGTACCAGGCGGCGATCGCCTCGCGCACCGCCGTGGTGCCCGCGGTCAAGGGGTAGGAGTGCGCGTCGGTCGCGGCGGCGAGTGCGTCGCGGACGATCGCGGGCGTCGGGTCGACCGGCGACCCGACCGAGAGGTCGACCGCCCCGCCCGCGTGGTCACGCGCTTTCGCCGCATACGGCGCCATCCGGTCCCAGGGGTAGTCGGCGAGGTCGGCGACGCCCATGCGCTAGTGAGCCTGCGGTGGAAGGGCTGAGATGAGGGGGTGATCCTTCGGGATGACCCCCACCTTCGCCGCTCCCCCGGGCGAGCCGATCTCGTCGAAGAACTCGACGTTGGCCGTGTAGTAGTCGGCCCACTCCTCGGGGAGATCGTCCTCGTAGTAGATGGCCTCGACGGGGCACACCGGCTCGCAGGCACCGCAGTCCACACATTCGTCGGGGTGGATGTAGAGCGAGCGCTCGCCCTCGTAGATGCAGTCCACGGGGCATTCGTCCACGCAGGCGCGGTCCTTGACGTCCACGCAGGGAAGGGCGATCACATAGGTCACGGCCGACTGCTCCTCTCGAATCCAAGTCTAGGGAACCCGAGCATGAGCGCCGCCGCGATGGCCGCGCCCCACACCCAGGCGTTGCCGGGGGCGTCGCCCTCAATGATGACCGAGCCCGAGAAGCTGGGGCGGAGGAAGACGGCGACCGGCACCGCGACCCCGACGACCGCGGCGGCGACGGCGAGCCGGCTGCCGGTGACGAGCCGCACGCCCGCGAAGAGCAAGAGCACGGCGGCGAGCGCGATGACGATGCCCAGCGGCACGCGGACGCTTCCCAGCCTGGCGTGATGGGCGAGCGTCCCGAGCGTGCCGACGATGGCGCCGACCACGACGAGCAACGCGATCCGGGCGATTGCCGCAGTCATCCGATCGCCTTTCCGTCAGGTGGGATGCCGACTGGACATCTGCTCCCAGTCGAAGTTAGGGTGAGCTAAGTAAGGCAATCCTTACCCGCAAGGCTTCGGGCGGCGAAGCCCTGGGAAGCCCACTATCGACTCTAGGACCACCGTGCTCGCAACACTCGTCATCGGCCTTCGCGAAGGCCTCGAGGCGGCGTTGATCGTCGGCATCATCGCGGCGTTCCTGCGCCAGAACGGTCGCAGGCTCACCCAGATGTGGATCGGCGTCGGCACGGCCGTCGCGCTCGCCATCGCGGTCGGCATCACGCTGGCGCTCGTCGAGCAGGCGCTTCCCCAGGCGGCGCAGGAGATGCTCGAAACCTGCATCGGCGCCGTCGCGGTGTTCTTCGTGACCAGCATGCTCGTCTGGATGAACCGTCACGCTCGCAACCTCAAGCGCGAACTCGAGGCCCAGGCCGGCGCGGCGCTCCGCGACGGCCACGCGCTCGCACTCGCGGTGATGGCGTTCCTCGCGGTGCTCAAGGAGGGCTTCGAGACGAGCGTCTTCCTGCTCGCGACCTTCACGACCGCGGGAGCGGCGGGCCTCGCCGCGACCGGCGCGGTGGTCGGCATCCTCGTCAGCGTGGGCGTCGGGATCGGCATCTACTTCGGCGGCATCAGGATCGATCTGTCGAAGTTCTTCCGCATCACCGGCGCCTTCCTCATCCTCGTCGCAGGCGGCCTCGTCATCCAGGCGCTGCGCACCGCGCATGAAGCGGGCTGGCTCAACGGCGGCCAGCAGCAGCTCGCCGACTTCTCGTCGTTCGCCGGTCCTGGCACGATCTCGGAGGCGCTGCTGCGCGGCGTGCTCGGCATCCCGACTGATCCGAGACTCGTCGAGGTCGTCGGATGGCTGCTCTACACCGTGCCCGTGGCGCTCTTCATCTACTGGCCGGATCGCCGGCGCGTGCACGGCTTCGCCGCGGCGAAGCTCCAGTTCGTCACCGCGGTCGCGCTCGCGGTCATCGGTCTCGGCGTGCTCGGCGGCGTCGCGCTCGCGCCCCAGCAGAGCACGGCGTCCCGGACTCCCGCCTCGATCTCGCTCCCCGAGCTCGTCGCCCTGAACGGCGGGCGGTTGCCGATCGGCATCACCGCGCAGACCGATCCTGGCCCCTTCGACGCCCGGTGGTCGACGGGCGATGTGACCACCGTCACGCTCAGCGGCGGCGGGCTTGCGACTCCGCGCACCGTCAGCATCGCGCTGCCCGACACCTCGGCCACCGCTGCGCAGCAGAGCGCCGAGCGCACGCTCTGGGGTGTCGGATTGCCCGCCGCGCTGCTCATCGGCGCCGCCGCGACCGCCTTCTCCGGCATCCGCAGCCGCCGCCGCGCCCTCAAAGACCGCGCCGCCTCGTCTCCCGACACCACGAAGGAACGCCCGGCGTATGCCCTTCGCTAGCCCCCTCCGCCGCGTTCTCGCCGGTGCAGGTGGTCTGGTGGCCGTCCTCGCGCTCGCCGCGTGCGCCCCGACGACCGCCGGGCCCGGCACCAGCGCGTCCGGCAGCGGCGTGACGCAGGTTGCGATCACCCTCACCGGCGACACCGGCGACGCCTGCACCGTCTCGCCGGACTCGGTCCCGGCCGGCCCCGTCACCTTCACGGTGACCAACCGGAGCTCGACGGGCATCACCGAGCTCGAGCTTCTCGACGGCGCTCGCATCCTCGGCGAGAAGGAGAACCTCGCACCCGGCCTGCCCGCGGTGAGCTTCACCCTCACGCTCGGCGGCGGCAGGTATTCGGTGTACTGCCCAGGGGCCCAGACCCCGAACACCCCGTTCACGGTCACCGGCGCTGCGGCGCCCACGGCGACCGGTGACGCGGCCCAGCTCCTCCAGCAGGGCACGGCCGAGTATGGCCAGTACGTCGCGACCCAGATCGCGGGCATGGTCACCGCCGTCGCGAACCTCGAGACGGCCGTGGATTCCGGCGATGTGGCCGCGGCGCAGGAGAAGTACGCCCTCGCCCGCCCCTTCTACGAGAAGGTCGAGAGCGACGTCAGCGGATTCCTCCTCCCCGGTGCCGCGCCGACATCGAACCGGGGCAACCTTGACTACCTCATCGACATGCGCGCCTCGAGCCTCGACCCGGCGGTGGGCTGGAGCGGCCTCCACGCGATCGAGCGCGATCTCTGGCAGGGCGGCGCGATCACCGATCAGACCAAGAAATACGCCTCCGATCTCGTGTCCAACGTGACCGAGCTCGCCTCGCTCGCCCAGGGGCTCAACTATCGGCCGGAAGACCTCGCGAACGGCGCGGCCGCCCTCCTCGAAGAGATCCAGTCCAACAAGATCTCCGGCGAGGAGGAGCGCTACAGCCACCTCGACCTGCTCGACTTCGCAGCCAATATCGAGGGCGCCCAGCAGGCGTTCGCCGCGCTGCAGCCCGGCCTGACGAGGATCGACCCGGCGCTGGCGGCCACGGTCGCGAGGGAGTTCGGCACCGTGAACGGCATGCTCGACATCTACCGCGATGCGAGCATCCCCGGCGGCTTCACGTACTACACGCCCGCCGTGCGCGCTGCCGACGGGGCCGCGCTGAGCAAGGCCGTCCAGGCTCTGCAGGAGCCGATGTCGCAGATCGCCGAGAAGGTGGCGACGGCGCAGTGACGATCGAGTCCGAGGGCCGGGAGGAGGACCCGAAGGACCCCCGGCTCCTCTCCCGTCGCGGCCTGTTCTACGGCGCCGCGGCAGGCTCCCTCCTCGTCGGCGCGGCGGCCGGTTTCGGCGGCGGATTCGCGGCGCGGTCCGCCGCCGAACCGGTCGACGTCGTCGACCTCGACACGAGCTACCCGTTCTACGGCACGGGCGAGCAGGCCGGCATCCGCACCCCGCAGCAGCGCTACTCGGTCTACATGACCTTCGACATCGCCGCCGGTGCCGGCGCGACCGACCTGCAGGTGCTGTTCGCGCGCTGGTCGGGCGCCATCGCGCAGATGATGGCGGGCAAGCCCATCGGCGCGGTGCAGCCGGATGGCGAGTACGCAGTCGCGAACGACACCGGCGAGGCGTACGAGCTCGGCCCGGCCGGTCTCACCGTCACGCTCGGCCTCGGCCCCGACGTCTTCGGCAGGCGCTTCGGGCTGGCGCCGCAGAAGCCCGTGCACCTCGCACCGCTGCCCGCGCTGCCCAGCGACAACCTCGACCCGGCGCTCACCGGCGGCGACCTCAGCCTGCAGGCCTGCGCCGAGGACCCGCAGGTGGCCTACCACGCCATCCACGATCTCGCACGGATGGCGAAGGGCACGGCCGCGGTGCGCTGGACGGTGCTCGGCTTCGGGCGCGCATCGGCGGGCAAGGGGCAGTCCACGCCGCGCAACCTGCAGGGTTTCAAGGACGGCACGCGCAACCTCAAGGAGGACGCCGACTACGAGCAGTTCGTGCGCGTGACGGACGATGCGGCGTGGACGCGCGGCGGTGCCTACCAGGTGGTGCGCAAGATCCAGATGCGCATCGAGAACTGGGACGCCGACCGCGTCAGCGACCAGCAGCACGTCATCGGCCGCACCAAGCAGGCCGGTGCACCCCTCACCGGCGTCGCGGAGTTCGATGCCCCCGATTTCGCCGCACAGGATGCCTCAGGCAATCCGGTCATCGACCCGACCGCGCACATCGCCCTTGCCGCCCACGAGAACAACGGCGGGCTCAAGATCCTGCGCCGCGGCTACAACTACACCGACGGGCTCAACCACTACGGCCAGCTCGACGCGGGATTGCTCTTCCTCAGCTACCAGAACGACCCGGCCGCCTTCGTCGCGCTGCAGACGAAGCTCGGCTCCTCCGATCTCCTCAATGAGTACATCAGCCACATCGGCTCAGCGCTGTTCTTCGTGCCGCCGGCCCCGCCGCCGGGCCGGTACCTCGCCTACCAGCTCTTCGAGTGAGCCCTGCTCGCTCGCCGAAATCCCCCGAATCCACCCTTCCATCCGTCGGAAAGGTCGATTCGGGGGATCTCGAGCGAATCGTCAGTCTTGCCGCTTCAGGCGCGAGGCGGCGCCCGCCTTCGGCGGCGGCCGCGCCGGCGGCGATCCACTGGATCGCCGCTCGCCTTCAGGACAGGGTTCTTAGTCCTGCCGCTTCAGGCGCGAGGCGGCGCGGCCGCGCGTCGTCGCGTCGAGCTCGACCTTGCGGATGCGGACGATCTCGGGGGTGACCTCGACGCACTCGTCCTCGCGGGCGAACTCGAGCGACTCCTCCAGGGTGAGGATGCGCGACGGCGTCATCGCCTCGAAGTTGTCGGCGGTCGAGGTGCGCATGTTGGTGAGCTTCTTCTCGCGGGTGATGTTGACGTCCATGTCGTCGGCGCGCGAGTTCTCGCCGATGACCATGCCCTCGTAGACCTCGTCGCCGGGCTGCACGAAGAAGCTCATGCGCTCCTGCAGGCCGATGATCGCGTACGGGGTGACGTTGCCGGAGCGGTCGGCGACGATCGAGCCGTTCGAGCGGGTCGTGATCTGCCCGGCCCATTCGTCGTAGCCGTGCGCGAGGGCGTTCGAGATGCCCGTGCCGCGGGTCGTGGTGAGGAACTCGGTGCGGAAGCCGATCAGACCGCGCGAGGGCACGACGAACTCCGTGCGCACCCATCCGGTGCCGTGGTTCGACATGCCCTCCATGCGGCCCTTGCGCGCCGCGAGCAGCTGCGTGATCGCGCCGAGGAACTCCTCGGGGATGTCGATGGTGAGGTGCTCGTAGGGCTCGAAGGTCTTGCCGTCGACCTTCTTCGTGACGACCTGCGGCTTGCCGACGGTGAGTTCGAAGCCCTCGCGCCGCATCTGCTCGACGAGGATGGCGAGCGCGAGCTCGCCGCGGCCCTGCACCTCCCAGGCATCCGGCCGGCCGATGTCCTCGACACGGATCGACACGTTGCCGACGAGCTCGCGGTCGAGGCGGTCCTTGACCATGCGCGCGGTGAGCTTGTGGCCCTTGACCTTGCCGACGAGCGGCGAGGTGTTCGTGCCGACCGTCATCGAGATCGCCGGATCGTCGACGGTGATGGCGGGCAGCGGGCGGATGTCGTCCGGGTCGGCGAGGGTCTCGCCGATGGTGATCTCCGCGATGCCGGCGACGGCGACGATGTCGCCCGCGGCGGCGGACTCGGCCGGGAAGCGATCGAGCGCCTTCGTCACGAGCAGTTCGGTGACGCGCACGTTGGAGTGCGAGCCGTCGTGGCGCACCCAGGCGACCGTCTGACCCTTCTTGAGCTTGCCGTTGAAGATGCGCAGCAGCGCGAGGCGGCCGAGGAACGGCGAGGCGTCGAGGTTGGTCACGTGCGCCTGCAGCGGCGCCTCGTCGTCGTACGTCGGTGCGGGAATGTGAGTGAGGATGGCGTCGAACAGCGGCTCGAGGTCCTCGCTGTCGGGCAGCGAACCGTCGGCCGGGCGGTTGGCGGAGGCGCGGCCGGCCTTGCCGGAGGCGTAGACGATGGGCATGTCGAGCAGCGCGTCGATGTCGAGATCGGGGACAGCGTCGACGAGGTCGCTCGCCAGCCCCAGCAGCAGGTCGTGCGCCTCCTCGACGACCTCCGCGATGCGCGCGTCGGGACGGTCGGTCTTGTTCACCGCGAGGATGACGGGAAGCTTGGCTTCGAGCGCCTTGCGCAGCACGAACCGGGTCTGCGGCAGCGGCCCCTCCGAGGCGTCCACGAGCAGCACGACCCCGTCGACCATGGAGAGGCCGCGCTCGACCTCGCCGCCGAAGTCGGCATGGCCGGGCGTGTCGATGACGTTGATCGTGATGGCGCCGTCGGGGTTGTGGGATGCCGCGTGCTTGCCGCGGTACGAGATCGCCGTGTTCTTGGCGAGGATCGTGATGCCCTTTTCGCGCTCGAGCTCGTTCGAGTCCATCGCGCGCTCCTCGACGTGGGCATGCTCGGCGAACGAGTTCGTCTGCTTGAGCATCGCATCGACGAGAGTGGTCTTGCCGTGGTCGACGTGGGCGACGATCGCGACATTGCGCAGGTCTCGACGGATGGCGATGGGCATGGCGTCCTAAGAGGTGGCGCGCCTCTCCCGCTGCTCGCGCTGCCGAACCGGGTCGGGCAGCGGCACGGCGGCAATGAGGCGCTGGGTGTAGGGGTCTTGCGGGTTCCGGAGGATCTGGTCCTTCGTTCCCTGCTCGACGATTTTACCCTGGTGCATCACCAGGATGCGGTGCGCGAGGATGTCGACGACTCCGAGGTCGTGCGTGATGAAGAGGCAGGCGAACTGCAGCTCGCGCTGCAGACCCTGCAGCAGGTCGAGGAAACGGGCCTGCACTGAGACGTCGAGGGCCGAGGTCGGCTCGTCGGCGATGAGCAGCGGCGGGCGCAGCGCAAGCGCCCTGGCGATGCCCACCCGCTGGCGCTGACCGCCGGAGAGCTCGTGCGGATAGCGGTTGCGGAAGCTGCGGGGCAGTTCGACCTCGTCGAGCAGGGTCTCGACCCGGCGGTCGAGCTCCTTGCCCTTGGCGAGCTTCGCGAGCAGGATCGGCTCGCCGATGGACTCGCCGATCGGCATTCGTGGGTTGAGCGAGGAGCCCGGGTCCTGGAAGACGATGCCGGCGTTGCGCCGCACACCTTTGATGACGCGCTCGCTCGCACCCGCGATGTCCACGCCGTTGACCGACAGCGACCCGCCGTGCACCGGCAGCAGCCCGATCGCCGCGCGGCCGATCGTCGTCTTGCCCGAGCCGGACTCGCCGACGAGCCCGACCACCTCGCCGCGGCGGATGTCGAAGCTCACGCTGTCGACGGCGCGGAACGCGGGGATCCGACCGCGCTTGGGGTATTCGATGACGACGTCCTTGATGCTGAGGACCGGCGAGTCGTCGCGCAACGTCTCGGCCGTGACGGAAGCGCCGCCCCCGAGCTCGAGCCGCGGAACGGCGGCGAGCAGCTGCTGCGTATAGGGGTGCGTCGGTCGCTCGAAGACGTCGACGATGTCGCCGGCCTCGACGATCTCGCCGTCCTTCATGACGATGATCTTGTCGGCCATATCGGCGACGACGCCCATGTCGTGCGTGATGAGGACGACCGCGCTCTGCAGACGCGTGCGCAGGTTGCGGATGAGGTCGAGGATCTCGGCCTGCACGGTCACGTCGAGCGCCGTGGTGGGCTCGTCGGCGATGAGGAGCTTCGGATCGCACGACACCGCCATGGCGATCATCGCGCGCTGACGCTGCCCTCCCGAGAGCTGGTGCGGGTATTTGTCGACGGAGACCTCGGGAGACGGCATCTCGACGAGCTCGAGGAGTTCGATCGCCCGCCTGCGCGCCTCGGCCGGCGTCATCCCCTTGTGGACGCGCAGGGTCTCGATGATCTGGGCGCCGATCGTGTAGACCGGGTTGAGCGCCGTCATCGGCTCCTGGAAGATGACGGCCATCGCCTCGCCGCGCAGCTTGCGCAGCTGGGCGGCGCTGATCGCGCTGATGTCGCGGCCGTCGAACTCGATCGTGCCGCTGACCCGCCCGTTCGGCGGCAGCAGGCCGAGCAGCGCCATCGAACTCGAGCTCTTGCCCGAGCCCGACTCGCCGACGATCGCGAGGATCTCGCCGGGCAGGACCTCGTAGTTCATGCCGGCCGCGGCCGGGTACCAGATGCCGTCGACCCAGAAGTCGACGCCGAGGTCGGTGACCTTGAGAACGGGGGTCGGGTTCGCGGTATCGATGGTCATGCTGCTGCGGCCCTCTCGGAAGCGGCCTGTGACACCATGGAGCGGTGCCCCGGCCCGTCGTTCTGCGTCCCCGTTTCGGCATCGTGCTGACGTGCCTGGTCTGGGCGATCTGCGTGTTCTGCGTGCTCTCGCTGGCGTTCGGCCCCGGCGTGATCGACGCGCTGCGCTACCTCCCGGCGTTCGCGCTCGCCGCCTTCGCGTGCTGGGCGGTGTTCTGGGCGCCCGCGGTGAGCCTCGACCTCAGCGGCGTGAGCCTGCGCAACATCGTGCGCACCCGCCGCATCACCTGGCCGGCGATCACCGCGGTCGAGACGAAGTACACCCTGACGATCCACGCCGGCCGCGCCCGCTACACCGCCTGGGCCGCGCCGGCGCCAAGCCGCTTCGCCGTCAGCCGCGCGGCGAAGGCCGATCTGCGGCACCTGCCGCGGTCGACCTACGGGCCCGAGGGCACCGTCGCGCTCGGCGACATCCCGAGCTCGGACTCGGGTCTCGCCGCCCTGCACGTGCGCCGGCAGTGGGAGGCGCTGCGCGAGGCCGGATACCTCGAATCGGGCCTGGTCGAAGGCGCGGGCGTCGTGACGACCTGGCATCGGGGCACGCTCATCGCGCTCGCGGCGCTGGCCCTGGCCACGCTCGTCGGCGCGCTCGCCTAGGACCGTCATGCGCGCGCCCCGGCGGGCTTCTCGCGCACGGCCGAGGCCGCCTTGCGCGCCTTGGCGTTGAGCATCCGGCGCTGCCGGGGATCGAAGGCGTCGCGCAGGCCGTCGCCGATGAAGTTGATGGTGAGCGCGATGACGATGATGAACGCGCCGGTCCACCAGAACAGCCAGGGACGCGTCTGGAAGGCGCTGTCGTAGAGGTTCATGAGCGAACCCAGCGACACATCGGGGGCCTGGACGCCGAGACCGAGGTAGCTCAGCGCCGCCTCGAGGAGGATCGCCGCCGCCATGGTGAGCGTCATCGAGACGATGATGACGCCGGCCGTGTTCGGCAGGATGTGCTTGAACATGATGCGGAAGTCGCCGGCGCCCGCGACCTTGGCCGCCTCGACGAATTCGCGCGAGCGCAGCGCGAGCACCTCGCCGCGCACCAGGCGGGCCAGGCTCGTCCACGACAGCAGGCCGAGCAGCAGCGCCAGCACGAACGATCCGGCCCCCACCGCGTAGTGGCCGACGATCGCGGCGAGCACGAGCGCGGGGACGATGATGAAGAGATCGGTGACGCGCATGAGCAGCGCGTCGACGACTCCGCCGAAGTAGCCGGCGACCGCCCCGATCACCGCGCCGATCACGGTCGAGACGATGCCGATGACGAAGATGATCATGATCGACTGCTGGATGCCGCGCATGACCTCGGCGAAGATATCGGTCCCCACCTCGTCCTGGCCGAAGGGGTGGGCGCCCAGCGAGAACGGCCACAGCGTCAACGTCGGATGCGTGTCATTGACGATCGGATTCGCCGAGATGTAGTCGTACTTCCACCAGCCGTGGATGTGCAGGCCGAGCGCGTCGATGCCCACCGAGCTGAAGGACAGGATGACGATGAGCAGCAGCACCGCGAGCGAGATCATCGCGCCCTGGTGGCGGGTGAAGCGACGGAAGACGATGCCGCTCTGGCTGAGTCCTTCGACCTCTTTGAGCTCGATGGCGTTCTCGGCCCTCTCGAGCTGAGAGCCGGATTCCGCCTTGGTGGTCTCGACCTCGGCGAGCACCTGCTCGGCGCCCGCGCTGCCGCCCAGCGGCAGTTCGTCGAACGGGTTGGCGCCGGGCTCGGTGCCCTGCGGCTCTTCTGTTCCGGTCATGAGGACACTCGGATTCGCGGGTCGAGGGACGAGTAGACGACGTCGGCGATGACGTTGAAGACGATCGCGCTGATGCCCGTGACGAGGAAGACGCCCATCACGGTGTTGACGTCGACGACGGTGAGCGCGTTCTGGAAGAGCGCGCCCATGCCCTGGATCCCGAACACCTTCTCGGTGACGATGGCGCCGCCGATGAGGGCGCCGAAGTCGAGGGTGATGATCGTGACGATGGGGATGAGCGCGTTGCGGAACGCGTGGCGCATCACCACGGTGCGCTCGTTGAGGCCCTTGGAGCGCGCCGTGCGGATGTAGTCCTGGTTCATCACGTCGAGCATGCTCGCCCGGGTGTAGCGGCTGTACGCCGCGAGCGAGGCGAGCGTGAAGGCGAGCGTCGGAAGGGCGAGGTGCGTGAAGGTGTCGAGGCCCGTCACCCAGAAGTCGCCCTGCAGGTTCGGCGTGCCCGAGCCGATCGTCGCGATGGGGCGATTGTTGATGTACGAGCTCGTCGTGTAGATCCGCCAGACCCGCATGAACCGATCGATGGCGATGACGATGCCGACGAGGACGGCCGTGATCGCGGCGCCTCGCATCGACACGTCGCGGTCGAAGCCCCCCCAGAGCCAGCCGACGAGCAGCCCCACCCCGATCGCGGCGAACGCGAGCAGTGCGATGAGCCCGAAGGAGGCGTACGGGAACACGTACTGCAGCGGGTAATAGAGGGCGATGCCGATGGCCGCGGTCGTGAGCGCGGAGTACAGCGCGCGCCGGTTCTCGAGGCCGGCCGTGAGGGCGGTGACGAGCACCGCCAGGCCGATGGCGAGCACGCCCACCACTCCGATGCCGAGGCTCGGATCGTCGAACCACCGCGTCGCCGAGAGGTAGAGGAGCACCGCGGCGGTCGCCGCGCCCGAGATGAGGAAGATCGTGAGCCTTCGCCGGAGCGAACCGCCGAGGATGCCCAGCCACACGATGCCCATCGCGACGGCGATGGCCGCGATGACGATGGGGCTGATGACCGGATCCTGCAGGAAATTGTTGAACCCGATGGCGAGGTACTGCTTGAGCATCACGGCGAGCCAGAAACTCGGCAGCGAGTAAAAGAGGAACGAGACGAAGGTCGTCGCGTAGTCGAACGCGGTGTACTGCCGCAGCGCGGTCGCGATGCCGATCGTGAGGCCGACGACGATGGCGATGACGGTCGCCGCACTGAGCAGCTGGAGCGTCGAGACCACGGCCGTGCCGAGCTGGGCGGTCACCTGCTGGCCGCCGTTGGTCAGCCCGAGCGAGAAGTTGCCGACGAAGCCCTGGAGGATGCCGCCGAACCAGATGAAGTAGCGCAGCGCCGGCGGGACGTCGAGGTGGAGGAAGGCGATGCGCTGATCGATGAGGAACTGCTTGTTGGGAAGCTTCGTCTGCTCGAGATCCTGCAGCGGATCACCGGAGTAGCAGGTGAGCACGTAGACGAGATACGACGCCACCAGCAGAACCACGATCGAAGCGATGAACCGCCTCGCGAGGAACGAGATCATGGGGGGCCTTTCTGTGCCGGCCGGTGCGCTGCCGGGCCCTGTGCAGCACGGGGGCGCCGGTGCCTGCGCACCGGCGCCCCTTCGACCACCGCCGACGGAAATCAGCGGCGATCAGCTGTTGCTAGTTCGTTGCGGACGGCGCCGGCGAGGTGCTCGACGGCGTCACCTGCCACTGCCAGTAGTTCCAGAACGGGCCGACGCCGACCGGGTTGTCGGACACGTTGGAGACGTTGTCCGTCCAGGCGACGAGGTTCGGGAACTGGTAGAGCGTCACACCGTAGGCGTCAGCCCAGGCGTTCTTGTCGATCTGCGCCAGCAGGGCGTTGTTCTGGTCGGCGGTGCCGGTGCTGGTGGCCAGCTGGTCCCACAGCGTGTCGCTCGCCTTGTTGGAGTAGCCGTTGTAGTTGGCGGTGCCCGCCGTCTGGAAGGCTGCCTGGTTACCCGTGTAGGCGAGGCTGGTGTACTGCCACGCGAAGAGCGCGACGTCGTACTTGCTGTTGCCGAGGTTGCCGAAGTAGGTCGCCGTCGGAGCCCCGTCGTCCTTGATGACGAAGCCCGCCTGCTGGGCGCTCTGCTGGATCAGCTTGAACTCGTTGACACGGCGCGGGTTGTCGGTCGGGTAGGCGAAGATCACCGTCGGGCTGGTCACGCCCGCCTTGGCGAGCAGCGCCTTGGCGCCGGCGATGTCGACGGCGTCGTACGACTTCGCGTCGCTGGCCGCGACCGACTGGTCGTAGCCGGCGGCACCGGGGAGGAACATCTGCGAGTCATCGAGCACCGCGTTGGGGTTGAGGGGCTTGATGAGCTTGTCGAGGATCTCCTGGCGGGGGACCGCCTTGAGGAACGCCTCGCGCACCTCGAGGGCCTTGGTCGCGTCGCCGCCGTAGGTGGCCGGGTTGAACGGGCCGCCCGGCCGGTTGAACGTGAGGTCGACGTGCTCGTACGTCGCGCTGTTGTCCGTGGTGTACTTCACGCCCGTGATCTTCTGGACGGCCGCGAGCGTGTCCGTCGTCGGCTGGCCGGTGACGATGTTGACCTCGCCGTTGGAGAGGGCCTGGATCGCCGCGGTGTTGTCCGGGATGAAGCGCAGGGTGACCGTGCTCACCGTCGGCGTGCCGGGGCCCGCCGTGTAGCCCTTGCGGAGCTGCAGGGTGATGTACTTGTCCTTCACGAAGTCGCTGACCACGTACGGGCCGTCGACGACGAGGAGCTTCGGGTCGGTCGGCATGCTCGTGACGTTCCACTTCGTCGACCATGCGGCCGCGAGAGCCTTGATCGTCGCGGTGTCATCGGTCTGGATCGCCTTGATGACCGCTGCGTCGGCATCCGCGTTGCTCAGGTTCTTGGCCGGGAAGGCCTCCTGGTAGGCGATGTGCGCCGGAATGTAGGGGCTGAGCAGCGACTGCTCCCAGTCGACGAACGGCTTGCTGTACGTCGTGGTGATGGTCAGGCCGTCGCTGGAGATCGTCGGGACCGACGTGATGCTGTCGATGCCCACGCCCGGCGTGACGCCGATGGAGTTGAAGTTGACGCCCTTCGCGCTGTTGTACTTCGCGATGTCGGAGGCCCAGGTCAGCAGCACGTCAGCGGCGTTCACCTGGTCGCCATCGCTCCACGTCGCACCCTTGTTGATCGTGTACTGCACCGTCAGCGGGCTGGTCGAGGTGACCTTGTACGTGCCGAAGGCGGTGTTCTGCTGCAGCTTCGGGGTGTTGTCGTAGTAGTTCCAACCCGTCGTCGTGAGGTTCGTGAGGTTGGCGTTGTACGTCGAGTAGGTCTGCGGGGTGTTCTCGTTGAATGAGGTGACCGAGCCGTTCGAGGCCAGCGTGATCGAGGTGTTCTGCGCGATCTCCGAGCTGGTGCTCGGCGCGGAGCAACCGCTGACGATGACAGCGACGGCCGCGACCGCGACTGCGGCAACGGTCAGACGTCTGATCTTCAATTTTCCTCCTGGAATTGGGAGCAGGGCGGACAGCGCGTTGTGCAGGCGCACTGCAACTCTTGGTACCTGCGAACCTAGGGGGGGTTACCGGAGAGGGCCAAACCGACGGACAAACCGTTACAAGACGGTAACGCCGCGTTGTGTCTGAGCTGTGCGGCGGCACAGTCGGCCTGGGTCGAGCCACCACCGCGGCCGCCTGCTCAGGACGGGTAGATTCGGCTCGTGACCGCTCTGCTCGTCTTCGATGGGGACTGCGGATTCTGCACGAGCGCGGTCGACTGGCTGAAGCGCGTGCTGCCCGCAGCGCCGGCGGCCGTGCCGTACCAGTGGGCCGACCTTGCCGCACTCGGCCTGACCGCCGCCGAGGCCGGCGCCAGGGTATGGCTGGTCGAGGGCGCACAGCGCTACGGCGGCAGCCGCGCGGTCGCCGAGCTGCTGCGGCGCCAGCCCGATGCACGGTGGCGTCTGCTCGGCTGGCTCGCCGCTGTGCCGCCGTGGTCGTGGGCGGCGGGTCTCGGCTACCGCCTCGTCGCGCGGTACCGCTACCTGCTTCCGGGCGGAACCCCCGCATGTCGGGCGAAGCGCGCGTGAGCGATCCCCTGCCGTCGCGGAAGCGGGTGTGGTGGGAGATCGCCATCGTGCTCGGGCTCTCGCTCGGGCAATCCGCCGTCTACTCGGTCATCGACATCGTCGCCGCCCTCACGGCGCCCACGCCGATCGGCGAGCAGACCACTGCGCTCAACCCCTCGCAGAGCCCGCGGGAGTGGCTCGATTTCACCTACCAGTTCGCCGGCGTCGTCTTCGCGTTCGCTCCCGTCGCGCTGGCACTGTGGCTGCTCTGGCAGCCGGCTGTCTCGGGATTCCGGCGCATCGGCTTGGACTGGCGCGGACGGCGCGCAGGGCGCGATATCGGCGGCGGGTTCGCGCTGCTCGCCATCATCGGCATCCCGGGCATCGCGCTGTATGCCGTCGGGCGCATGCTCGGCTTCACCATCGACGTGCAGGCCGCGCCCCTCGCCGGCTACTGGTGGACCATCCCGATGCTCGTGCTCTCGGCGCTGCGCTCCGCCGCCGAGGAAGAGGTCATCGTCATCGGATACCTCTTCACGCGCCTGCGCGAGCTCGGCTGGCGCGGCTGGTGGATCATCGCCGCGGCCGCCCTGCTGCGCGGCAGCTATCACCTCTACCAGGGCTTCGGCTCGTTCGTCGGCAACGCGGTGATGGGCGTCGTCTTCGGCTGGGTGTACCGGCGCTGGGGCCGGGTCCTCCCCCTCGTGGTCGCGCACCTGCTGCTCGACGTCATCTCGTTCGTGGGCTATCCGCTGGCCGTGCAGCTCTGGCCCGGGGTCTTCTGATCTCGCTCCGTTGCTGCTGAGTACCAAACCGTCTGACCGGTCGGGCACGCACGTACCCAACGGCAACGTTCGACATCAGAAAAGCGTGCGCGGCGCGGCGAAACGCACCGGCACACCGGCCTCGATGAGCTGCCGACGCAGGGCGTGCGGCTGCATGAGCTCGGGCCATCCCCAGCGGAACACCGCCGCGCCCTCGGCCCGCAGCGCGTCCTCCCGCCGCTTCTCGGCGACGACGACCTCACCCGGCGAGCGCCCCTTCAGATACTCGGGCTTGAGGTACTTCCCTGCGCCATCGAACTCGCCGATGCGAGCGAGTTCCGGCCATTCGAAATCAACCTCGAAATGCCGGATGCCCGGAAGCGGCGACCGGTGCACGACCTGAAGCTCCGGAGGCGGGCATCCGAGCAGCGCCAGGAGCGCACGGCTCGCGGATTCTCCGGGTGATCCGGCGCGCGGATCAGCGAACTCGATCGCCCGCCGCGCCGCCGCAACGCCCGCGACGGGGCCGAGGCTCTTGGCGTCATCGAGGATCGCGAGACGGTCGACCAGCCCGTTGGCGATCGCATAGTCGAGAACCGCGACCGCCGCGGCGAAGGGAAGGGTACGTGCAAGGTCAAGCGCCGTCCTGCGAGGGGTGGTCACGAAGTGCGCTCCCCATGGCATCACGTCGGTGTCGGAGGCCTCGGCGAGATGCACCCGCACGCCGGCTTTGCTGCGTCGTGCGGAATCCGGTGGTTCGACGATGTCGACCAGTCCGGTGGCCGGGCCCAGGAGCGGCAGACCGTGGATGATCGCCGCCGTGCGATGACTGAACACCGCCGGACGCTTTCGAGTCAGGCCGACTGCGACCGCCTGCCTCAGCGCAGCGCGTTCGATGGTCAGGTGGCGCGGCGTCTCCTCCGGTTCGCGTCCAGCGGGCAGGTAGATGCCCCGGCGGATCCGCTCTACCTCTCCGCGGCTCAGAGCGCGCGCAGAAGCGTTGCTCGGCGACGCGCCGCGAGCGGGATGCCGCGCGTCGATGAGGTCGGGGTCGTCAGGCTCATGCATCCGCGCACCATGCCAGATCACGCGACCCGGCCACTCGGCCTGGGGATAACCGCGAGCGTTGCCGTTAGATACGAGCGTGCCTGTCCGGCCAGGCGGGTTCGTACCTAACGGCAACGCTGAGCGGTCAGGCGAACGCCTCCACAGGCGGGCATGCGCAGAACAGGTTCCGGTCGCCCCAGGCGTTGTCGATGCGGCGCACCGGCGGCCAGTACTTCGCCCGCACCTGCGCCGAGCCGGCCGGGAAGACCGCGAGCTCGCGCGAGTAGGGGTGCTCCCACTCCCCCGACACGACGGATTCCGCGGTGTGAGGCGCATTGTGCAGGGGGTTGTCATCCGCCGGCCACTCGTCCTGCGCGACGCGCTCGGCCTCGCGGCGGATCGCGATCATCGCGGCGACGAACCGGTCCAGCTCGCCGAGGTCCTCGCTCTCGGTCGGCTCCACCATGAGGGTGCCCGCCACCGGGAACGACATGGTCGGCGCGTGGAATCCGTAGTCGACGAGGCGCTTCGCGACGTCGTCGACCGTGACACCGGTCTCGGCCGTGAGCGGGCGCAGATCGAGGATGCACTCGTGCGCGACGAGGCCGCCCTCACCCGCATAGAGCACCGGGTAGTGGTGGTGCAGCTTCGCAGCGACGTAGTTCGCGGCGAGCACCGCGGAGCCGGTCGCGCGGGCGAGGCCGTCGGCGCCCATCATCCGCACATAGGCCCATGAAATGGGCAGGATGCTGGGACTGCCGTACGGCGCGGCGGACACCGGCGCCCCGCCGTGCACGTAGACCGGGCGGGCGCCGCCGTCGAACTGCAGGCCATCGCCGCGGCCGGTCCCGGTCGCCGCCAGCACACCGGGATGGTCGGCCGATTGGGCGAGCGGGTGGCCGGGCAGGAACGGCGCGAGGTGCGCCTTCGCCGCCACCGGGCCGACGCCGGGGCCGCCGCCGCCATGCGGGATGCAGAACGTCTTGTGCAGGTTGAGGTGCGAGACGTCGCCGCCGAACGCCCCGGGCTTGGCGTAGCCGACGAGGGCGTTGAGGTTCGCGCCGTCGACGTAGACCTGACCGCCGGCCGCGTGCACGGCATCCGCGATCGCGACCACGTCGTGCTCGTACACCCCGTGCGTCGACGGGTAGGTGATCATGAGCGCCGCGATCTCGTCGGCGTGCTCGGCGATCTTGGCGCGCAGGTCGACCAGGTCGACGTTGCCGTCCGCGTCGGTCGCGACGACGACGACGCGCAGGCCGGCGAGCACCGCCGACGCGGCGTTCGTGCCGTGCGCCGACTGCGGGATAAGGCAGACGGTGCGCTGCGCGTCGCCGCGCGCAAGGTGGTAGCCGCGGATCGCGAGCAGGCCGGAGAGCTCGCCCTGCGAGCCCGCGTTGGGCTGCAGCGACACCGTGTCGTAGCCGGTGAGCTCGGCGAGCCAGATCTCGAGCTGACCGATGAGCTCGAGATAGCCGGCGACATCGGAGGCCGGAGCAAAGGGATGGATGTCGGCGAACTCCGGCCACGTCACCGCGGCCATCTCGCTCGCCGCGTTGAGTTTCATGGTGCACGAGCCGAGCGGAATCATGCCCCGGTCGAGGGCGTAGTCGCGGTCGGCGAGCTGCTTGAGGTACCGCATCATCGCCGTCTCGGAGTGGTACGAGTTGAACACGGGATGCTCGAGATACGCGGAGGTGCGCCGGAGGGAATCCGGAATCGGCGAAGCGGGGCGCCGAGTGCCTGCGTCCTCGCCGACCAGCGGCGCGACGCCGAGAGGGGCGAGCACGCGGTCGACGAGCTCGGGGTCGGCGCTGAACGTCTCGTCGAAGCTGAGCCGCAGCGTTCCGGCGTCGACGACGTTGTAGAGGATGCCGGCGGCGTGGGCGGCATCCGCGATCTCGGCGGCCCGCCCGGGCACGAGCACGGTGAGCGTGTCGAAGAACGGCTGATCGACGACATCGACCCCCGTGGCCTGCAGGCGCGCCTTCGCGTCGATCGCCGTGCGGTGCACGCCCTGCGCGATCGCGCGGATGCCGCGCGGGCCGTGGTACACGGCGTACATCGACGCCATGACCGCGAGCAGCACCTGGGCGGTGCAGATGTTCGAGGTGGCCTTCTCGCGGCGGATGTGCTGCTCACGGGTCTGCAGGGTGAGGCGGTAGGCGGGCTTGCCCGCGGCGTCCTGGCTCACGCCGACGAGGCGGCCGGGCAGTTGGCGCTCGAGGCCGGAGCGCACCGCGAGGTAGCCGGCGTGCGGGCCGCCGAAGCCCATCGGCACTCCGAATCGCTGCGACGAGCCGACGGCGATGTCGGCGCCGAGCTCGCCCGGGCTGGCGATGAGCGCGAGTGCCAGCAGGTCGGCAGCCATGACCACGAGGCCGCTCTGCGCTTTCACCGCGGCGATGACCTCTCTCGGATCCCAGACGCGGCCCGACGCCCCGGGGTACTGGATGAACGCGCCGAAGACGTCGAGGTCGGCCGGCGGGGCCTGGCCGTAGGCGGTGTAGTGCAGCTCGATGCCGACGGCCGCGGCGCGGCCCTCGAGCAGCGCCTTGGTCTGCGGGAAGGCATCCTCGTCGACGAGGAAGACCGCGGACGCGGACTTCGATGCGCGGCGGGCGAGCAGCATGCCCTCGGCGACCGCGGTGGACTCGTCGAGCATCGACGCGTTGGCGATGTCGAGGCCGGTGAGGTCGACGACGACCTGCTGGAAGTTGATGAGCGCCTCGAGGCGGCCCTGCGAGATCTCGGGCTGGTAGGGCGTGTAGGCGGTGTACCACGACGGGTTCTCGAGCACGTTGCGCTGGATGACCGCGGGGGTGATCGTGCCGTAGTAGCCCTGGCCGATGAGGCTGGTGTTGACCGTGTTGCGGGCCGCGATGGCTCGCAGCTCGGCGAGCGCCTGCCGCTCGCTCGCCGCGCGCGGCAGGCTGTGGAAGCCCTGGGCGCGGCGCGGATCGATCGGCGGCAGCTGGATCGCCTCGGGGAGGGCCGTGCGGACGAGCTCGTCGAGGCTGCCGTAGCCGACCGCGGCGAGCATCGCGGCCTGCTGCGCGGAATCCGCCCCGATGTGACGGTCGGCGAAGGTGGACCGGAACGTGTCGATGCTCATTCGGCGCGCCCGGCTACTCGGCGATGAGCGCGTCGTAGGCCGCGGCCTCGAGCAGGTCCGGCAGCGCGTCGTACCTCACCTTGATGAGCCAGCCCGCGCCGAAGGGAGCGGAGTTGACGAGCTCGGGCGTGTCGACGACCGTCTGGTTGACGTCGACGACCGTGCCGCTGACGGGGGCGAAGAGCTCGCCGACCGACTTCGTCGACTCGATCTCGCCGACGACCGCGCCACTGGCGACCGCCGTGCCGACTCCGGGCAGTTCGATGAAGACGACGTCGCCGAGCTGGTCGGCGGCGTACTGGGTGATCCCGATGGTCGCGATGTCGCCGTCGACGAGCACCCACTCGTGCTCGCTGGTGTACTGGAGGTTCGCGGGAGAGCCCATGTCAGTTCTTCTCTCTCTGGTAGAAGGGCAGGCGGATGACGGTGTAAGGGGAGGCGGTGCCGCGCACGTCGACGTCGACGACGGTGCCCGGCTCGGCGAACGCGGGGTCCACATACGCCATCGCGATGGGGTGGCCGAGGGTCGGCGAGAGGGCGCCGGACGTGATCTCGCCGATGGTCAGGCCGTGGCTGACCACGGAATACCCGGCGCGGGCGGCGCGCCTTCCCTCGCCGGTCAGGCCCACGAGCACGGGCCGTCCTTCGCCGGCGGCAGCGGATGCCTCGATCGCGGCGCGCCCGACGAAATCGCCCGGCTTGCCGAGCGCGACCACGCGGCCGAGGCCGGCCTGCGCGGGCAGGGTCTCGAGCGAGAGCTCGTGGCCGTAGAGCGGCATCCCCGCCTCGAGGCGCAGCGTGTCGCGGGAGGCGAGGCCGCACGGGACGAGCCCGGCCCCGGCGCCGACCTCGACGAGGGCATCCCACAGCACCGGCGCGACATCGGGGGCGCAGAAGAGCTCGAAGCCGTCCTCGCCGGTGTAGCCGGTGCGGGCAATGAGGACCGGCTCGGTGCGGAAGAAGCCGGCGACCGACCAGTAGTACTTGAGAGCGCTCAGCGCCGCCTCCACGTCTTCGCCGTCGGGGTGACCGCCTGCGATGGCGAAACCGGGCGTTCCGGTGACGATGGCGAGAGCCCGCGGCCCCTGCACCGCGATGAGGGCGACGTCGTCGCTCTCGTCGTAGACCTCGACGTCGAATCCCTTCGCGCGCTCGATCAGGGCGGCCGCGACCGGTGCGCGGTTGGCGGCGTTGGCCACGACGAGGAAACGGTCATCGCCGGTGCGGTACACGACGAGGTCGTCGATGATGCCGCCGGTCGCGGCAAGCAGCATGGAGTATTTGGCCTGGCCGAGTTCCAGCGCCGAGAGCCGGCCTGCGAGCGCGTAGTCGAGGGCGGCCGCGGCATCCGGGCCGACGAAGACGATCTCGGCCATGTGGCTGAGATCGAAGATTCCGGCGCGGGTGCGCACGGCGTGGTGCTCGAGGAGGTCGCTCGTGTAGCGCACCGGCATCTGCCAGCCGGCGAAGTCGGTGAAGGTGGCCCCGGCGGCGACGTGCACGGCGTGGAGCGGGGAGAATCGGGGCTCGGCAGGAGCCGCGGTGCGGGTCATGAGTTCTCCGTCGGCATCAGGCAGGGCGGGCCCTGTCAGAGAACTCCCCCTCTGGCGGCGAGACGCCTACCAGAGCGGCCAGTTCATCGCGGTACTCGTACCTGAGAGATTGTCGGGGAGGATTGCACCTTCGGTGCCCCACTGCGCGGCCGTCGCCCCGCGTGCGGCTCTCCCGCGATGACCGTATGGCCCGATGTTCAGTTGCTGCGACCAGAGTAGCGGGCGCAGGCCGCCGTCGCGTCACCGCCTCGGCACCAGCGCGTCGGCGCGCGCCTGCGCCTGCTCGCGGATGGCCGCGTAGATGCCCCCCTCACCGGCGAGGGAGCGCGCGAGCAGGGTGTTGTCGCGGTGTTCGCCGAGAACCTCCTGCAGGTGCTCGCCGGCGGCGCCGATCTCGGCGTCGCCGTAGGCTTCGCCGAGGTAGCGCACCGCGCGAGCGGCCTTGCGGGCCTCGTGGAGCAGGACGAGCGGATCGATGCCTTCGGCATCCTCGGCCGCCCGCTCGACCAGGCGGATGAGCTCGCGGTAGCGGTCGCCGTCGAGGAACTCGGCGATGCGGCGGAACGCCCGCACGCGGCGCTCGCGGGTGCGCCCGACGAGCCGTTCGCGCGCCTCCTCCGCGGCGGATTCCTCCGCCCCGGCCCCCGCGATGAACTCGTCCGCACGGTCGGCGTACACCTCGAGGTCGCGGGCCTTCCCGAGCAGCCGGCCGTAGCCGCGCAACGCCTCGGCCGCGCGCTCGGCGCGGCGTCCGGGCACGACGGAGAACAGCGCCCGCAGGCGCCGGGTGAGCGCGCGGGCCTTGTGCACGGCATCCGGTGCATCGGCGCGCACCAGCGGTTCGACCGCCTCGAAATCCTCGATGACGCTCGTCAGCCAGATCGGTTCGTTCGCGCCGCCGCTCACGTCAGTCGTCGTCCCACTTCGCGCCGGTGGCGAGGTGCTCGGCGACGCGCGCGGCCATGAGGCGGGCGCCGAGCTCGGCGGGCACCGGCTGGTCGTAGCGGACCTTGATGGCACCCTCGATGCCCTGATAGCCGGCCGCGACGACCTCGTCGCGGTACCGGGTGAAGAAGCGAATCGGGAAGCGCAGCGAGCAGTGCTCCTGGAACGACTGAAGCAGCCACAACCGGTTGCCGTCCAGGACGTAGCAGGGCTGGTTCCACTTGAGCTCTTCGACCGCGGCAGGCGCAGCCGCGAGGCTGAGGGCGCGCAGCTCGGCGAGGTGCGGACGCCGGATGGCGCTCAGCTGGGCCATGAAGTCGTCGACATCCATCCGCCTCGGCATTGCCACGGCGCGAGCCTAGCCCGGCTCGCCGCCCCGGGCGAGCGACCCCTCCAGGGCGACGATCTGGGCGATGGTCCGGGCGTTGCGGGCAGTGGCGGCGACGAGGTTCCCGTACCCAGGTACTTGAGAACCGGCGCACCGGTCTCGCGCTCGAGGAGCCGCGATACCAGGCGGGATCCCCCGCGGAACCGCGAAGCCTCGCACTGGGCGTTGACGCAGCGCTCGGGTGCGCTGCCCGCCTTCACGCCGGCTCAGCCGCCGCCGAGGGCGTCAGTACCAGTACGGCGAATGGGAGGTCTCGAATTGGAGCGCGTTGCACGGCGAGCCGTACCTGCTGGCGATGTAGCCGAGCCCCCAGTCGACCTGCGTGCGGGCGTTCGTCATCCAGTCCGCGCCGGCGGCGGCCAGCTTGCCCGCCGGGAGCGCCTGCGGGATGCCATATGCCCCGCTGGAGGTGTTGTAGGCGTTGACCCGCCATCCCGATTCAATGCTCCAGAGCGTCACCAGGCATTGGAACTGGGCTCCGTTCCAGCCGTAGGCGCCCATCCGGCCGCTCGCATACGATTGGGCGGCGGCCGGATCGGGGCTGAGGCCGACAGCGACGAGGGCGAGCTGGCTGCCGCCACCGCTGGCGGCATTGCTGCTGCCGCCCGAGGCCGCGGCGCGGGCCGCGGCCTCGGCTGCCGCTTTGCGACGGGCCAGCTCCTCACGGTATGCGACGCCGGCGTAGTACTGCTTCTGCGCGGTCACGGCGGTGTTCTGCAGAGCGGCGGCCTGCGCGTAGAGCTCGTCGACGTGCTGCCGCTGTACCGCGAGGGCGGATTGCGCGGCGATGGTGGCCTGTTCGGCGTCGTTCAGGCGCGCCTGCGCGGTACGGGCTGCCGCCGCGCGGGCCTGCTCGGCGCTCGTCGCCTGGGCGGTGAGGGCCTGTGCGAGGTTCGCCGCGACGGTAGCCGACTGGTCGAGCCGCGAGCTGATGACGGTGATCTGCGTCATGAACCCCAGTCGGTCGAGCAGCGTGCCGGCATCCGAACCCGTGGCGGTGAGCAGTTGGGCGCTGAGGTCGCCTGAGCCGAAGCGGTAGAGCTGCGCGGCGAACGCGCCATAGCGCTGCCCGGCGGCCACCGCCTGGGCGTGCGCGACCGCGGCGGCGTGCGCGGTCGTGCGCGCCGTTGTCGCGGCCTGCTCGAGCGCGTCGGCAGCGACGGTGTAGGAGGCCTGGGCTTTGAGCTGCTCGGCCGCGGCGGCATCGACGCGATTCTGCAGATCGGAGAGCGCCGCCGACACCTTCCGGTATTCGGCCTGCGAGGCCGCGGCATCGGACCGTGCCGCCTGAACCTCGCCCCAGCTCGGGAAGTCGGGGGAGGCGTCCGACGTCGGAACGAGCGCCACGGTGACGGGCGTCAGCAGGGCGACAAGCATGGCGATCAGGCCAACACGCACGACCCCAGGGTAAGTGACGCATGAAGTCGGAGGCGTATCACGTTGACGCGTGGGACAGGTTCTGACCTGCCCTTCAGGCGAGGCGGATGATCCAGGTCACGTCCTCGAAGCGCGGGCCGATCTCGTCGTGATGCCGGAGCACCCGGATGGCTGCCCGGCCGGCGACCACCCCCGGCCGGCGTATTCGGGGATCCTCGACGACGAACGCACCGAGACCGCAGCGGCGTTCCGCGACACCCTCGGCGTCGGAGTGAACCACAAGTGCGCCCGCCCCTGCCGGCCGCATTCACAACGTTCTTGAGAGCTGCAGCCAGCGACCAGGGGACCGGGGCTCCGCGGCGTTGCTAGCCTTCCGGCATGCTCGAACTGCGCCCGAACTGCGAGTGCTGCGACCGCGACCTGGCGCTCGACGACCCCGAGGTGTTCATCTGCACCATCGAGTGCACCTGGTGCGGTGATTGCGCCCGCGAACTCGACTACACCTGCCCGAACTGCGAGGGGAACCTCACGCCGCGACCGCTGCGCCCGGTGGCGTGGCTGGCGGAGTATCCGGCGTCGACGGCGCGCGTGTTCAATCCGGATTGCAGGGAACGGCTCGCGCTGGCCTGACGTCCCGCCCGCCCCAGCATTCGAGGCCGCGCGCGACCTCCTTGAGTTAGGCGCTGTCCTCCGCGCTCATGGGCAGGTAGTAGAAGGGCGCGGGCGCGCACGACTCGACGATCTCCGCTGCCCACGCCCACACATTCCGCCTCGCGCCTGATGCTCTCAACTCAGGGGAGCGCCAGGAAATCGCGAAGCCAACGGTCGACCTCGACCATCGTCGCGGCATCCGCCGTGCCGATCGGATCGAACAGGCGATCTCGCGTCACCGTGCGCACCTGCTCGGTCATCGCGAAGGTCGGCCTCGCCAACGAAAGATCAGCGCCCCTCAACGGGACATGGTTCGGCCAGCCGCGATCGGACGTGGTGGCCGGCACGATGATGGCCAGCGTGTCCGCCTGCTCGAGGAAGAGATCGCTCGCCACGACCACAACCGGGCGGCGGCCGCCCTGTTCCCGCCCGACCGAGGGGTCGAGATCGGCCCAGACGACGGAGCCGCGCCGGATCTCAGGCATCCGCGAGACCGTCGCCGAGCGCTACGTCCCACGCATGGAACTCGTCCCAGTAGCCGCTCTCCGCACCACGGAACGCCCGCCCGAACGCCTCCATGCGCTGCCGACGCTCGTATGCGTCGAGGAGGTTCTCGATGAGGCCCGCAGCCGTCACGCCGCGGTCGCTCGCATCCTGGTTGATGCGGTCGCGGAGCTCGGCCGAGACCTTGATCGTCGTCGCCATGCAGCAAGTCTACCTTCGGGTATACCGGTCAGTAAACTCGGATTCCGCGCTCACACGTTGAAGCGGAACTCGACCACGTCGCCGTCCTGCATGACGTAGTCCTTGCCCTCGATGCGGGCGCGGCCGAGCTCGCGGGCCCTCGCCACGGAGCCGGCGGCGATGAGATCGTCGAACGAGATGACCTCGGCCTTGATGAATCCGCGCTCGAAGTCGGAGTGGATGACACCGGCGGCCTGCGGCGCCTTCCAGCCCTTGTGGATCGTCCACGCGCGGGTCTCCTTGGGCCCCGCGGTGAGGTACGTCTGCAGGCCGAGCGTGTCGAAGCCGATGCGGGCCAGCTGGTCGAGACCGGATTCCGGCTGACCGGTCGCCTCGAGCAGCTCCTGGGCGTCCTCGGGCGAGAGGTCGATGAGCTCCGACTCGATCTTGGCGTCGAGGAAGACGGCCTTGGCGGGGGCGACGAGCGCCTCGAGTTCGGCCGTGCGCGCGGAATCCCGCAGCACCGCCTCGTCGACGTTGAAGACGTAGATGATCGGTTTCGCGGTGAGCAGGCCGAGATCCTTGATCGGGGCGAGGTCGATGCCGGAAGCCGAGAGCACCGTGCCCGCCGCGAGCGCGGCCCGCGCCGCCTGCACGGTCTCGAGCACGACGGGCTCGGTCTTCTTGCCGCGCACCTCCTTCTCGATGCGCGGCTCGGCCTTCTCGAGGGTCTGCAGGTCGGCGAGCATGAGCTCCGTGTTGATCGTCTCGAGGTCGGAGGCGGGATTGACCTCGCCCTCGACGTGCACCACGTCGCTGTCGCTGAAGCCGCGCACGACCTGGGCGATGGCGTCCGCCTCCCGGATGTGGGCGAGGAACTGGTTGCCGAGCCCCTCCCCCTCGGAGGCGCCGCGGACGATGCCGGCGATGTCGACGAACGAGACCGGCGCAGGGACGATGCGCTCGCTGCCGAACACCTCCGCGAGCCTGCCGAGGCGCTCGTCGGGCAGGTTGACGACGCCGACGTTGGGCTCGATCGTCGCGAACGGGTAGTTCGCCGCAAGGACATCGTTCTTCGTCAGCGCGTTGAACAGCGTCGACTTGCCGACATTGGGAAGACCGACGATTCCGATCGTGAGAGCCACGGATTAGAAGCCTACTTCGCGGGTAGCGGAGGAACTCCTTGGGAGGACCGAATCCGGCCTGAAATAAGGGCTCTCGGCTCCGTCGGCGTCGCGGGCGGACTGTCCCTGGCCTCGTTAGGCAATTGTCGCCAACGAACCCTTCGTTAGTCTACCGAATGCGAGCTGCCCGACCGAAACCGCACTCCGTTCCGACCGAGCGTGACGGTCGGCGTGCCCCGGACCAGTGTCGTCGCCCCCTGCTAGCGTCGGAGAGTCATGACTACCGCAGCGCCTCAGGCTCTTGCCCTCTTTGAAGACGACTTCGCTGTGGTCGAAGATGGGGACTTCTACGCTCGGCAGCTGATCACCTACATCGGGAACAAGCGTTCCCTCGCTGCGCACCTTGAGCGGGCGCTAGCCGAGGTGCGTGAACGGGTTGGTGGACGTCGGCTTCGAACGCTGGACCTCTTCGCGGGGTCTGGG